>JBGSKT010000420.1:0-4731 GCA_041741075.1 Lysobacterales bacterium | reverse complement strand
GGCGAGTTTGCCCTCGGCTCCCGCGGCCAGCAGCAGCACGCAATCGCCGAGCGCCTGCTTCAGGTTGTCGATGCCCTCGCGCAGCGCCTTGGCGTCCAGGCCATCGATGCGGGCAGCGACCAGTTTGACGCCGTGGAGGGTCAAGGCCTTGCCGGCCAGTTCCTGCAACGCGGTATTGGCCGCACGCGCCTTGAACGATTCGAGCTCCCGTTCCAGATCGCGCTGGCGTTCGAACAATTTCTTCAGACGTGCCGGCGCTTCGTCCACGCTGCTGTGCAGCTCTTCGGCCAGCACCGCCAGTAACCGTTCGCGCCCCGATACCAGGGCCTCGGCGCCTGCGCCGGTGACTGCCTCGATGCGCCGGATGCCGGCGGCGACGCCGGACTCGCCGATGATCTTGAACAGGCCGATGTCGCCGCTGCGGGCGACATGGGTGCCGCCACAGAGCTCGGTGGAGAACTCGCCCAGCTTCAGCACCCGCACCCGTTCGCCATACTTCTCGCCGAACAGCGCCATGGCGCCGAATTCGATGGCTTCCTGCATGCCCATCTGATGCACCTCGGCGGCCACATTGCGGCGCACTTCCTCGTTCACCATGCGCTCGATGCGGCGCAGGTCGTCATCGCCGATCGGCTGAAAATGCGAGAAGTCGAAACGCAGCCGGTCTGGCGCCACCAGCGAGCCCTTCTGGCTGACGTGCTCGCCCAGCACCTTGCGCAGCGCGGCATGTAGCAGATGCGTGGCGCTGTGATTAAGCACCACGGCCTGGCGACGTTCGCCGTCGACATTGCCGGTCACCGCGTCGCCCACTTTCAACGGCTCGCCAACCCAGCGGCCGATATGCCCATGGAAGGTGCCGGCGAGCTTGACGGTTTCGTCGACGTGCATCTTGCCGGCGTGCGCATGCAGGCGGCCGTGGTCGCCGACCTGGCCGCCGGATTCGGCGTAGAACGGCGTGCGATCCAGAATCACCATGGCGCGCTCGCCTTCGCCCAGCTCGGCCACCAAGCTGCCATCGCGCACGATGCCGACCACCTTGAGCGCCTCGGCATCGAGCACCTCGTAACCCAGGAACTGCGTCGCTGGCAGGTCCTTCATTACCTCGGACGACAAGGTGTGCACCGCATCGAAGCTGGACCCGGCACGAGCGCGCTCGCGCTGCGCTTCCATGCAGTGTTCGAAGCCGATCAGATCCACGGTCAGGCCGCGCTCGCGCGCCACATCGGCGGTCAGATCGACTGGAAAGCCGTAGGTGTCGTAGAGTTTGAAAGCGTCCGCACCGGAAATTTCCTGGCGGATCGAAGGCGTACCCACTGCGGAAGATGAGCCCACCGACGAAGCCGCCACGACTTGATCGAACACCTTCATACCGGTATCGAGCGTCTCGGCAAAGCGTTCTTCCTCGCCCTTCAGCACCTGCTCGACCAGGGCGCGCTTGCTGCGCAGCTCCGGATAGGCAGCACCCATCTGCTGGTCCAGTGCCGCCACCAGCGAATGGAAGAACAGTCCTTTCTGGCCCAGCTTGTGGCCATGGCGCAGGGCGCGGCGGATGATCCGGCGCAGCACATAGCCGCGGCCTTCGTTCGAGGGCAACACGCCATCGACAATCAGAAAAGCACAGGCGCGGATATGGTCGGCGATCACCCGCAATGAGGGATTGGCCAGATCGCTGCTGTGAGTAGCCTTGGCCGCGGCTTCCACCAGCGCCCGCATCAGGTCGATGTCGTAATTGCTGTTGACGTGTTGCAGCACAGCGGTCAGCCGCTCCAGGCCCATGCCGGTATCGACGCAGGGTTTGGGCAGCTTGCTCAAGCTACCGTCGGCGGCGCGCTCGAACTGCATGAACACCAGGTTCCAGATTTCGATGTAGCGATCGCCGTCTTCGTCCGGCGATCCGGGCGGGCCACCGGCAATGCCCGCGCCGTGGTCGTAGAAGATCTCGGTGCAGGGGCCGCAGGGGCCGGTGTCGCCCATCGCCCAGAAATTATCCGAGGCATAGGGCGCGCCCTTGTTGTCGCCGATGCGCACGATGCGCCCGGCCGGCACGCCGATTTCCTGGTTCCACAACGCATAGGCTTCGTCGTCGGTGTGGTAGACGGTGACCCAGAGTTTTTCCGCCGGCAGGCCGTAGACCTGGGTCAGCAGCTCCCAGGCGTAGAGGATGGCGTCGCGCTTGAAGTAATCGCCGAAGCTGAAATTGCCCAGCATCTCGAAGAAGGTGTGATGGCGCGCGGTGTAACCGACGTTCTCCAGATCGTTGTGCTTGCCGCCGGCGCGCAGCGAGCGCTGCGAACTTACCGCCCGCGTGTAGCTGCGTTTCTCGGCGCCGAGGAACATGTCCTTGAACTGCACCATGCCGGAATTGGTGAACAGCAGGGTTGGGTCATTGCCCGGCACCAGCGGACTCGATGGCACGATCTGGTGGCCCTTGGCCGCAAAGAAGTCGAGGAACTGGCTGCGGATCTCGGCGCTGGTTTTCATGGATTTCATCGATCGATGCGGAAAGCGCCGCATTCTACGGGTTAAGGCTAGAGCCTGCGATCAGGCCGCCCGCGGCGGCCCCAGCCGCATTCCCGCCAGATAGACCAGTCCGGCCACGAACAGGCCGACGAACCAGGCGTAGACATAGATCGCATCGAATAGCGCCGGCACCGCGGCCACCAAACCAGCAGCGTGCAGGAAGCCCGGCAGGTTGGGCAGCACCCCGAGCAGCAGGGCGATCCAGGCCCAGGGATTCCAGCCGCCGCGGTAGCCGTAACGGCCGTCGTGACGGAACAGTTCGGCGACCACCAGCTCGGTGCGGCGGATCAGGAAATAATCCGCCAGCATGATCCCGGCGATCGGACCGAGCAGGGCCGAATAGCCGATCAACCAGGTGAAAATGTAAGCGCCGGTCGATTCCAGCAGCTTCCACGGAAAGATCGCGAGGCCGAGCCCGGCGGTCAGATAGCCACCCATGCGGAAGCTGATCCGTCCCGGCGCCAGATTGGAAAAGCCATTGGCCGGCGCCACCACATTGGCCGCCAGGTTGGTGGTCAGGGTGGCGAGGATCAGGGCGAACAGCGCCAGCACCACGCCAACCCCGCCCATGCGCTCGGTGAGCTTGACCGGATCCCAGATCGCCTCGCCATAGATCACCACGGTGGCCGAGGTCACCGCCACCCCGATGAAAGCGAGCAGCGCCATCGGCAGCGGCAGGCCAAGCGCCTGGCCGAGCATCTGGTCGCGCTGGCTGCGGGCGAAGCGGGTGAAGTCGGGAATGTTCAAGGCCAGTGTCGCCCAGAACCCGACCATGGCGGTCAGGCTGGGCCAGAACACCGCGGCAAACTGGCCTTCGCGACGCCCGCCGGGGATGAATGCCGAGGGCGCCGACAGCATCGCCCCGAAGCCATCGGCGCGCACATAGGCCCAGCCAAGCAGGGCCAGCATCATCGCGATCAACAGCGGTGCCGCCCACAGTTCCAGCCAGCGGATCGACTCGGTGCCGTGGCGGATGAACCAGAGGTGCAGCGCCCAAAACGCCAGAAAGCAAGCGGTCTGACCGGCATCGATGCCGAGCATCGGCAGTCGCCCGCCGACGATGACATTGCCGCCCAGCACGTTGACGATGGTGTAGATCGCGGCACCGCCGACCCAGGTCTGGATGCCGAACCAGCCGCAGGCGACCAGGCCGCGCAGCACCGCCGGCAGGCGCGCGCCGCGGGTGCCAAAAGAAGCCCGCAACAGCACCGGAAACGGGATGCCATGTTTGGTGCCAGCGTGGCCGATCAGCAGCATCGGCACCAGCACGATTGCATTGGCGAGCAGGATCACGCCGACCGCCTGCCACCAGTTCATGCCCTCGCTGACCAGTCCGGCGGCGAGCATGTAGGCCGGCACGCACACCACCATGCCGACCCACAGCGCGGCGATTGCCCGCCAGTCCCAGGTGCGGGCGACGGCCGTGGTCGGCAACAGGTCGGCATTGGTCAGATCGGCGGCGTAGCCGGCGGGCAGGTCGGCGTTCATCGGGTTCAGACCTTGGCGTCGGCGCGCATCGGGTTGTTCGGATGCGTGGTCCAGTTGCGGTAGCTGCCGTCGTCGACCCGCACCATGTCGATGCAGTCCTCGACCGGGCACACATGCAGGCACAGGTTGCAGCCCACGCATTCTTCCTCGACCACCTCGAAATGCCGCCGCCCATCGCGCTCGCGGGTGATCGCCTGGTGTGCGGTGTCTTCGCAGGCGATGTGGCAGAGCCCGCACTTGATGCACTTGTCCTGGTCGATGTGCGCCTTGATGTCGTAGTTCAGATTCAACAACTTCCAGTCGCTGACGTTCGGCACTGCCCGCCCGACGAAGTCGTCGAGGCGCCGGTAGCCCTTGCCGTCCATCCAGTTCGACAGCCCCGAGATCATGTCCGCGACGATGCGGAATCCGTAGTGCATGGCGGCGGTGCAGACCTGCACCGAGCCCGCGCCCAGGGCCATGAACTCGGCCGCATCGCGCCAGCTGCCGATACCGCCGATGGCGGAAATCGGCAGGCCGCGGGTCTCGCCGTCGCGGGCGATCTCGGCGACCATGTTGAGCGCGATCGGCCTTACCGCCGGGCCGCAATAACCGCCGTGGCTGCCCTTGCCATCGACTGTTGGTGTAGGCGCCATCAGATCCAGATCGACGCTGGTGATCGAATTGATCGTATTGATCAGCGAGACCGCGTCGGCCCCGCCGCGCAGGGCCGCGCGCGCCGGC
>JBGSKT010000419.1:0-17132 GCA_041741075.1 Lysobacterales bacterium | reverse complement strand
CGCCGTCGGTCGGCGCGCGGCTGGCGGTCGAACTGGGCGTCGCCCAGGGCTGGCATCGCTACGTCGGCAGCGCAGGCGACGTGCTGAGTGTGGAGCGCTTCGGCGCGTCGGCGCCGGCCGAGGTATTGCTGGGCGAATACGGCTTCACCGTCGACACCGTCTGCGCGCGCGCCCGGGCGCTATTGGTTAAAGGTCATCCGCCGGGTCTTACCGAGCAGGATGGGTTGGAGAAGGACGCGTAAATGCAGCGCTACGGTTTCCACGGATTATCCTATGCCTACCTGCTCGGCGAACTCGCGCGCCTGGGCGATCCGGCGGCGACCACCGCGCTGATTTCGCCGGACGCCGGTCGCGTGCGGGTGCGGGTCGTCCGCACCGACGAGCAACTGGTGATGGCCCGATCCTTCGCCCGGGTGCTCAACCTGGACTCAATCCGGAAACCTGATCCATGAAAACCAACACGCTGACCCCGGACCTGCTGCACAGGATCGATGGCTACTGGCGCGCCGCCAATTATCTGGCGGTCGGACAGATCTACCTGTACGACAATCCACTGCTCAGGCGCCCGTTCGCGCTCGCCGACGTGAAGCACATGCTGCTCGGCCACTGGGGCACCACCCCCGGGCAGAACTTCATCTATGTGCACCTGAACCGGGTGATCTGCAAATACGACCTCGACATGATCTATGTCTCCGGCCCCGGCCACGGCGGACCGGCACTGGTCGCCAACACCTATCTCGAAGGCAGCTACAGCGAAATTTACCCCGACATCAGCCAGGATGAGGCTGGTCTGCAACGGCTGTTCCTGCAGTTCTCTTTTCCCGGCGGCATTCCCAGCCACGCCTCCCCGGAAACCCCCGGTTCGATCCACGAGGGCGGCGAACTCGGCTATTCGCTCAGTCACGCCTTCGGCGCAGTGTTCGACAATCCCGATCTGATTGTGGCCTGCGTGGTCGGCGACGGCGAAGCGGAAACCGGCCCGCTCGCCACCGCCTGGCATTCCAACAAATTTCTGGATCCGGTCAACGACGGCGCGGTGCTGCCGATCCTGCACCTCAATGGCTACAAGATCGCCAACCCGACCATCCTGGCCCGCATCGGCCAGGAAGAACTGGAGCAACTGCTGCGCGGCTACGGCTGGACGCCGTACTTCGTCACTGGCCACGAGCCCGAGTTGATGCACCAGGCGATGGCCGCGGCCCTCGACACCGCGATCGAGCAGATCCGGCAGATTCAGCACGACGCCCGCGCCGGCGGAAAACGCACACGTCCGCGCTGGCCGATGATCGTGCTCGACTCGCCCAAGGGCTGGACCGGGCCCAGGATGGTCGATGGCCTGCCGGTCGAAGGCAGTTTCCGCTCGCACCAGGTGCCCTTGCACCCGGCCAGCCATCCCGGCCACCTGGCGCTGCTCGAAGACTGGCTGCGCAGCTACCGGCCCGAGGAACTGTTCGATGCCGGCGGCCGTCTCGACACGGCGTTGGCGGCACTGGCGCCCAAGGGCAACCGCCGCATGGGCGCGAATCCCCACGCCAACGGCGGCCTGCTGCTGCGCGACCTGCGCATGCCGGCGTTTCGCGATTACGCGGTCGCGGTGCCCTCCCCTGGTGTGCGCGGCATCGGCGATATCCATGTGCTGGGGCAATTCCTGCGCGATGTCGCCGATCTCAACCAGGCGCAGCGCAACTTTCGCGTGTTCGGCCCGGACGAGACCCTCTCCAATGGCCTGGAAGCGCTGTTTGAGGTCACCAACCGCCAATGGGAAGCGGCCACCGAGCCCGACGACCAATACCTGGCCACCGACGGCCGGGCCATGGAAATGCTCAGCGAACACCAATGCGAAGGCTGGCTGGAAGGCTATCTGCTGACCGGGCGGCACGGCCTGTTCAACTGCTACGAAGCGTTCATCCACATCATCGATTCGATGTTCAACCAGCATGCCAAGTGGCTGAAGGTCAGCGCCGGCCTGCCATGGCGGCGTCCGATCGCCTCGCTCAATTATCTGCTCGCCTCGCATGTCTGGCGCCAGGACCACAACGGCTTCAGCCATCAGGATCCGGGCTTCATCGACCTCGTAGTCAACAAGAAGGCCGAGATCGTGCGCGTCTATCTGCCGCCGGACGCGAACTGCCTGCTGTCGGTGATGGACCATTGCCTGCGCAGCCGTCACTACGTCAACGTGGTGATCGCCGGCAAGCACCCGGCGCCGCAATGGCTGGACATGGATGCAGCGGTCCGCCACTGCACCCGTGGCATCGGCACCTGGCAGTGGGCCAGCAACGACCAGGGCGTCGCACCCGACCTGGTCATGGCCTGCTGCGGCGACGTGCCGACGCTGGAGACCCTGGCCGCCGTAGCGATCCTGCGCAAGCACCTGCCGGAACTGCGCATCCGCGTGGTCAACGTGGTCGACCTGATGCGCCTGCAACCGCACAGCGAGCACCCGCACGGGCTGTCCGACCGCGACTTCGATGCATTATTCGGCGAAGATCAGCCGGTCATTTTCGCCTTTCATGGTTACCCGTGGCTGATCCACCGCTTGACCTACCGTCGCCGCAATCACCCCAACCTCCACGTCCGCGGCTACAAGGAAGAGGGCACCGTCACCACTCCGTTCGACATGACCGTGCGAAACGACCTGGACCGCTTCCATCTGGTGATGGACGCCATCGACCGCCTGCCGCAAACCGCAAACCGCGGCGGCTATTTGAAGCAGCAACTGGCCGACAAGCTGCTCGAACATCGGCGCTACATCGAAAAACACGGCCAGGACCTGCCGGAAATCCGCGACTGGCGGTGGCCGCCGTCGTTGGCGCCGCCGATGACCGGCAGCGACTATGACCAGTCGACATGATCTGCGGGCAGCAAACGATCCCCAACACCATTCCAGCCCGCCGCAGCAGTGGCACCGGAACCCCCATGTGCAATGCACTCGAGCAGAAATGCATCAACACCCTGCGCTCTTGCAAGCGGAGAATGCCGACTCCCGATTCCCGACTCCCGATTCAACTTGGTTTGGTCTGCCTGCCATGGTAGCGTTCCGCGTCCGAAGCCCCGGAGTCCTGCCATGCGTGTGCCGCCCCGTTCCACCCTGCTCGTCACCGTGCTTGCCGCGCTCGCGCTAGGCGCCTGTTCCGAAGGCGAGCGCAGCACCGCGTCCACGCCGGTCTCCCCCCCCGCCGCCGCACCCGCAGCTGCGCCGGAACCCGCGCGACCGTCCACCCAGTACAAGATCGAGGACTTCGTCGACACCGTCTCGGTGACCGGCGCCTCGTTCTCAGCCGACGACACCCGCGTTCTGTTTTCGTCCAACAAGAGCGGCGTCTGGAATGCCTACACCGTGCCGGTCGGCGGCGGTGAGTGGACACCGGTGACCCAATCGAGCACCGACAACAACTACGCCGTGGCGTTTTTCCCCGGCGACGAACGCAAGCTGGTGACGCGCGACCAGGGCGGCAACGAGCTCAACCACCTGTATGTGATCGCGGCCGACGGCAGCGAGAAGGACCTCACCCCGGGCGAGAATCTCAAGGCCGAGTTCAAAGGCTTCAACCACGCGGGCGATGCCTTCCATGTCGCCAGCAACGAGCGCGACGCGAAGTTCTTCGATCTCTACCGGTACGACGCCAAGACCTATGCGCGCGAACGCATCTACGAGAACAAGGAAGGCTACGACCTGGGCGTGCTCTCGAACGATGGGCGCTGGTTGGCGCTCGCCAAGACCCGCACCACCAACGACAACAACCTCTATCTGCTCGACATGCACAGCGGCAAGGTCGTGCACCTGACCCCGCACGAAGGCAATGCGAGCTTCTCGGCCGAGGACTTCGATCCGGCCAACAAGTACCTGTACTACACCAGCAACGAAGGTTCCGAGTTCGCCCGGTTGCGGCGCTACGATCTGACGGCGGGCTCGCACCAGGACGTGCAGAGCGAGCCGTGGGATATCGCGTATTCCTACTTCTCGCACAACGGCAAGTACCGCATCGCCGCGATCAACGTCGACGGCAGCACCGCGATCAGACTGTACGACACCGCGACCGGTGCCCAAGTGGCGCTGCCCGCGCTGCCCGCAGGCGAGATCCGTGGCGCCAACATTTCCCGAACCGAGCAGCGCATGGCGCTGTACCTCAACGGCGATCGCCAGCCCAACGACCTGTACGTGCTCGAGTTCGGCAAGGCCGAGCCCGCGCGCCTCACCACATCGCTCAGCACCCGGGTCGATCCGAACGACCTGGTCGACTCCAGCGTGGTGCGCTTCAACGCGCGCGACGGCATGGAGATTCCCAACATCCTGTGGAAGCCGCACCAGGCCACCGCGCAGAACAAGGCGCCGGCGCTGGTGCTGGTACACGGCGGCCCCGGCGGACAGACCACGCGCGCCTACAACTACGTCGCGCAGTTCCTCGCCAACAACGGCTACGTGATCCTCGGCATCAACAATCGCGGCAGCTCTGGCTACGGCAAGACCTTCTTCGCCGCCGACGACGGCAAGCATGGGCGCGAGCCGCTGTGGGATTGCGTCGATGCGAAGAACTACCTGCAGACGCTGGACTACGTCGATGCCGACAAGATCGGCATCATGGGCGGTAGCTACGGCGGTTACATGACCGTCGCGGCGCTGGCGTTCCAACCCGAGGAATTCAAGGTCGGGGTCAACATCTTCGGCGTCACCAACTGGCTGCGCACACTCGAGAGTATTCCGCCCTACTGGGAGAGCTTCCGCGAAGCGCTGTACCAGGAGATCGGCAATCCCGCAACGCAGCGCGACTTCCTGATCGCGATCTCGCCCCTGTTCCATGCCGACAAGATCACCAAGCCGCTGATCGTGCTGCAGGGCGCCAACGACCCGCGCGTGATCAAGCCCGAATCCGACGACATCGTGGCGGCAGTGAAGAAGAACGGCGTGCCGGTGGAGTACGTGGTGTTCGGCGACGAGGGGCACGGTTTCACCAAGAAGAAGAACCAGATCGAAGGCTACGGCGCCGTGCTGCGCTTCCTCGACACCCACCTGAAGGGAAGCGCAACGAAATAGCTGCCGCGCCCTGCAATGCGTCGGCGCGGGTGCAGTCTGCCTGGTCGACGAACCTTTCGTTCTAACCTTTCCTCAGGAGGACCGCGTCACGATGAGCAGCACGGGTCAGGGTAGCGCCGGCAATGTCATTGCCGCGGTCTGCAGCTTCTTCATCCCCGGTCTGGGCCAGCTGGTGCAAGGGCGACTGCTGATGGCGGCGTTCCAGTTCGTGCTGGCCGCCGCACTGTGGGTGATCCTGCTGGGATGGATCGTGCACCTGTGGTCGATCCTCGACGCGGCGCTGTTCAAAGCCCCGGATTAAACCTGCGTCGGGGCTGAGGACAATCTCTGGAATACCTTCGCTGCCAGCGAGCCGGTCAGGGACAAGGGTCGGTCCCAGGTCGGACGCTTTGCCGACCGCGTCGCACTCGTTCGCTTCGCGCTGGAACAAGAGCCTGTGCTCACACCGTTTGCAACCTCCGTTTCGGAGCTATGCAATCATCAGGGGCACTACACAATCGGCCGGTGGTGGGCGTGGGTGCCTGCTTGCTGATCGAATCACGGCACAGCCTGGGCTTGAGCTTCCACGGCAGCCGCCAGCAGTGGGGCGACAGTTCGCAGGCCGTCCAGCGTGAGTTGCCCGTTGGTGTACATCCGGTACCACGACCGGCGCCAGCGAATGACGCGCTCGCCGTCGCGCAGCTTCAACCGCTTCAGCGTGAACTCCGCCTTTGCGCGGTAGTCGGCCGGCACGACATCCGTGACGCGCATCTGCAGCGAAGGCAGGATGACCTCGAACCAACCGGCGCCCACTTCGAATGGGTCGAGCACCGCATCGTCGGCATCACGCTTGGATGCGTTCAACGGCCCGGACGCGAAGCGGTAGTTGCGCCACTCATAGGCCAGATCGCGGTGGTGCTTAAAACTGAGAAAGTGGTCCACCGTGCCGCCGGTGTGGTCGTACATCGCGGCATAGCCGCAGAGGTTGCCGAATCCCTCGGCAAGGCTGGCGGTGTAAGGCCCCCACAGTGCCTGGGGCCGTTTGGCGGTCGGGTTCCTGGCCAGCCAGGCGGTTCCTGGCGCCTTGACCTTGGCGTCGAAGCCGCGCGGCTTCTTCACCCTGGCCACCGGAATCAAGCGGCGCTCCTGCGAACGCCCTTGATCGCCTGGGTCTCCACCAACCAACGCGGCCAGAAGTCATCGCCAGCCGACAGCAGCTTGCGCAACCGCGCATCGATGGCCGCCTTGTTGTCCAACCCCGCGGGTAAAGGCTTGTCGCCCCGCATGAACGCTTCGGCCGCCTCGATGGCATCCTCGGCTTGCACCGACCGCGCTTGCTCCAGTCCGAAAGTCTCTGACACCAGCCAACTGCTGGCGTCGCCCTGAGTGGCCCATCCGCCTTGGTCGATAGCCACTTGGCCGTCGCTCAGCGACAGGTGAATCAGGTCGTCCTTGTCGGGGTCGAAGTATGGCTCCAGAGACGCCGCCACCAGCGGCGAATGGGTGGCCACCAGCATCTGTGGCGCGCGGCCGGCCTTGCCGCGTAGGGTATCGATGGCGGTCAGCACGCTGGGCAGGATGGCGCGCTGCCAGCGCGGGTGCAAATGCGTCTCGGGCTCGTCGAACAGAACCACGAAGCGGTCTTCCGGCTTCTTGCCCAAAAGATGGGCGGCGGCGCGGTGCTCGTGCCAGGCCCACACCAGAAAATAGGCCAGCGCCAGCACCCGCCGCACGCCGGCCGAGGCCAGCGACACCGGCACGGTCTGGTTGCCCACCAGCAGCGTGGGCCGATCGCGGCCCTCGCCCAGAAACACCCGCTGTGGCTGCCCCACCCGCAGCGGTTCGGACGGCGGCGACAGCACACGCAGCACGTCTTCCAGCACCTTGAACTGCGGCTTGCGGCCTTCCTGCCAGTTGACCCAGTCGCGCTCCAGGCCTTCGCACACGCGCTGGCCCTTGATGTCCAGGCCGTCCCACACTTGCGGCGCCTGAAAGTGGTAGGCCGCGGGGCGGCCAGGGTCGGTGCGCCAGTAGTTGCGCGCCGGGTCCCACACCGAAAACCCACCGTCGATGCGGATGTAGACCACGATGCCCGGCATGGTCGGGCGGGCTGCCTTCAGCGGCCAGGATTCGTCGGCACGGCGGAACGTAGAGGTTACTGGTGCGGCCGCTCTGGCTACACCCTTGACGACGTACTCGATCGTCGCCTTCTTGGTTGACGGCGCTGGCATGGCCACTGCGCTCGCCCAAGTGCGCGTGAGAGCCCACCACGCCAGGTCGAGCAAAAAGCTCTTGCCCAGACCGTTGTCGCCGGCGATCAGGTTGATGCGCTCAGCCCATTCGACGCGCACGTCGGGCGCTAGGCCGACATTCTTCAGGTGCAGGTACTGCAGCATGGGTGCGGCTTGCCTTGGAGGTGGTGCCTGATTTTGGCTTACAGACCGCCGCTGAATCTGCGGTGCTGGAAGGTATAGGTATAGGAAATTCAAACGCTCTTTTCGGACAGTCTGGCGAGTAGGCGGCGGTCACGCAAGCACCGGTTTGGGTAGGAATGGAGCGTCTGCGAGCGGGATTTCGGCATCGCGGGGCCGCGCCGCCTCGCAATCCGTGGCCCTTTTTCGCTGATTCCCGACAGCGGGCCGAACGCAGCCCTGCCGGATCATGGCCGCATTGGATCGGGTTGCGATTCCGCCGGCGGCTGTGCGGTCGGCGGGGTGTCATGCGTCCGTCCCAGGTGGTGCGCGCGGTGCGGGCCGGTAGTGCGCTCGCTCCAGTGCGCCGTGTTGCTCGAAGTGATTGAGGATGGCCCTGAAGGTGTGCGGCGCTTCCATGCACGCGACGATCCCCACTGCGCCGCCGCAGTGGATGCAGGTAGTCGCGTCGATGTGGAAGACCAGCTTGAAGCGTTGCGCCCAGAGCCTGCCCCGGACTTGATCCGGGGTCATCGCGCGGTGGCGCTCGTCGGGCGTGCGGTGGTCGGCGCTCGCCGCGGTCGATTCCGCATCGGCAATCGATGGAGGGGCCGCGCCGAGGGACATTGCGGTCCACGGATCAAGGCCCTGGCAAGGGCTGATCGGAGCCAAGCGCCGGGGTATCACATGCGAACGAAAAGTGCGGGCAAGCAGGCAGTCGCCGCCTTCCCTCAGCGCCGACGCTGCCGATACACTAACCGGGTCATCGGGGAGTAGCCGCCCTTCGCTTGAAGGGGCTTGCGCCAACCTACTTGACCGGCCGGTCATGGTGTAAGCAGTCATCCCACCCGGCCAGACCTTTGACCACAGCGCCTCCGCCGCGGCCGGGGGATGCGCCGTGGTCATTCGTCCCACGCCCGGCCTGGAATCTCCATGGAAGCTCTGCTCGTTTCAACCGGCGTGGTCGCCCTCGCCGAAATCGGCGACAAGACCCAACTGCTCGCTTTCCTGCTCGCCGCGCGGTTCAAGAAACCGCTGCCGATCATCGCCGGCATCCTGGTCGCTACCTTGTTCAATCACGGTCTGGCCGGCGCGCTCGGCGCCTGGATCACCGCCCAGGTCAGCCCGGAGATCCTGCGCTGGGTGCTCGGCCTGTCGTTCATCGGCATGGCCGCCTGGACCCTGATTCCGGACCAGATCGAGGACGAAGAGACCGCGGTCGCGCAACGCTTCGGTGTGTTCGGCGCCACCCTGGTCACCTTCTTCCTGGCCGAAATGGGCGACAAGACCCAGATCGCCACCGTGGCCATGGCCGCCCACTACGGCACCCCGCTGATCGTGATTGCTGGCACCACGCTCGGCATGCTGATCGCCGACGTGCCGGCGGTCTTCATCGGCGACAAGCTGGCCAGCAAAATCCCGATGCGGCTGGTACACAGCATCGCCGCCGCCCTGTTCGCCCTGCTCGGCATCGCCACCCTGTTCGGCGCCGGCCGTCAATTCGGGCTGTAGTCCCGGTGGCAGCCCGTAGGCTGGCGGTGAGCACAGCGAACCCCAGCTCCGCCCTGCGGCGCAGCATCGGGGGTCGGGTGGACGGGCAGCGATTCACCCACCGGTCCACGGCAAGCGTCGCAATCCCTGCGACGACGCGCGCGCAGCATCCACCCGACCGCCACTCGGTCAGCGATCCAATCCATCGAGGTACCCCATGCCGATGCCCGACCCGCTCAGCAGCCCGATCTACCAATCCGGCGGACTGATCCAGCAATGTCATGCCTGCCACTTTGCGCAACGCGGTCACCGCAGCGAGCTGATCGACTGCCCGCACTGCGGCGAACCGCTTGGCCCTTTCATCGCGCTCGCTTTCGGCGGCCTGGCCGTCCAGTTCGACGGCCGCGACTTCTGGGTTTTCAGTAGGGGCAACCTATCCACCGGTGTGCTGATGCAACGCGGCGACATGCCGGAAGTTGCCCAGTTCATTTGCCGCCATGTCGTTGACGTGCGCACCGGCCAGATCGTCGCCGACGGCGGCATGCCGCGCCGCGTCCCCTGGCGCAGGGACCTCCACGATCACTTTTTCATAAAGGAGTGAACGGCACCGCGACGGGTCTCTGGCCGATCGGCGCAAATTGCCGGAATCCCGCACGCTCGACCGATGGCCGCTGCAACCAGGCGTTCCCGGCGTCTGCTGTCGCAACGGGTGAGACCGTGGGCGGATAACTTCAGGGACATGCGCCGCCAGCGGGTCCGCGGCGCTCCACAGTATTGACATCCGCTTGGCGGGAGGAGGTTGCGATGAGTCCGATCCAAAACAAAGCCAAGGGCGACCAATCGCCACGGGATCGCCCGATCCCGCGCAACAACGGCCCCTTGCTCGGCCGACTGAACGAATTGCTGCCATTCCTCTACATCGCACAGTACGGCACCACAGCGTGCCACCGTCGCGCGCGATGGTCGAGCGCGGCTCAAGGCCTGTTTGCCGTTGGCGATGCCACCGGAAGCGGCGTTGCGGCGCGACTGGGGCTGATCCTGCCCCTGCGCCTGTGCCGGAACGACGCGGCAGCGATGGCGCTGACCGACGTCTCGGCACAGCTCGACAATCCGCGGGAAGCGACGCTGGCCGGGCGACGGCGCGATGTTCAGGCGAGTTTGGCGCGGGGCTTCGGCGGCAATCTGGGCCTGGCGGATCGCGATGGCCTGGATGGATTCTGCGCACTACGGCCGAGCGCCGAGTTCTTCCGGCAACTTTGCGATTCGTTCGACTACGTCACCGAGGTCGAGGACAACCCGGCGGGCACGGTTCGGGTAACCGGAAGCTGCCGGTTCGGCTGGCGATCCTATGGCGAATTGATGGAGTGGTACCACGCCGCAGGTCTGCACGACCCGTTTGGACACTGGTCGCCGCTGGTCCCGTTTCTGGTGTCCGGGAAGACCACCTCGCCCGCTGGCCCAGGCACACAACACTGGAGACAGAGCCGCCTCTGGCGCCCAGGCGAGCAACCCTCCCGATGGTTTGCGATTCGCCCGGAGGTGCGCGATGCGCGGCTCGGCGTTTGGCTGGAAATGGATAAGTTCGGCTGGGCCTTGCTGCATCTGTCGTTGGATGATGCCGTGCTTACGATTGCCCTGTCCTACGTCTACGATCCATTCGAAACGCTGCTGGCGTGGAGCCGCGAGGTGGCCGAAGGCGACCTCCCGGTCGCGATGGAAATCAACGAAGAAGGGTCGACGGCGGTGCTCACCGTCCTGCCCCTGGACGACGCGCAGCGGGTGCTGTTACGGGTGATGAACAAGGACGAAAAGGAAATCATGTTGGAAGGCATCGTGTCGCGTTCGGCGCTGGGCGCGGCTTTGCGTGCCGAATTGCGCCGGTTCTTTGTTTCGGAGTTCGACCCGGAGCATTGGGACGACGAGGACCGATGGAACGACCCCGATGCCCTCGACGACGACCAGGAAGCGGAGCTGGAAGACGCCCCCGAGTCGTCGGTCGGCGTCCGGGAGCGCGTACTGAACCATCCCTGGATTGCCGATGGCGACTGAGCGTTGCCTGCCCCGGCCCGGGCCATGGCCCAGCTCAATGAGGGTGCTGTTCGCCGAGGGTATTGCCCTGGCGGTAGTTGTCCGGTGGATGCGCTGCGCTTATCCACCCTACATCAACGAGCTCCCTGCCGATTCCGTTTGCGGTCGTCCTTTGCTTTTCCCTTGGCGTTCCTGGCGTCAGGGGCGGGAACACTTCGCTGCACCACAGCCACAAACCGCCCGACCGACGACGTCGCCGTTCCATCGACTCCGAAGCACTACACTGACCGACCTCGGTGTCGGACGGTCCGCCGATAATCCCACACCCGACCAAGATCAGGACAGCGAATGCCAACACTCCACTGGATCGGCAAGGAAGCCGTGGTCCGACACCACAAGGAGGTTCCGTTCCGCCTGCTGGAACCGGTGCCGGAACTCGGCTGCGGCGCCGCCGACAGCGGCAACCTGATCGTACAGGGCGACAATCTGCACGCGCTTAAGGCACTGCTGCCGCGCTATGCCGGACAGGTGAAGTGCATCTACATCGACCCACCGTATAACACCGGCAATGAGGGCTGGGCCTACAACGACAACGTCAACAGCCCGGAAATCCGTAGGTGGCTCGGTGAGGTAGTGGGCAAGGAAGGCGAAACGCTGGACAGGCACGACCGCTGACTGTGCATGATGTATCCGCGGTTGGTGCTGCTGAGGCAGTTTTTGCGGGAGGATGGGGCGATTTTCGTGTCCATCGATGAGACAGAACAAGCACATCTCCGAGTGTTAATGGATGAAATCTTTGGGGCATCCAATTTCGTCGCCGACATGGTCTGGGCGGCCGGAAGGAAAAATGACTCGAAATTAGTCTCTGTCTCGCACGAGTACATTGTTTGCTACGCGCGCAGCATTGCTGTTTTGGGTGAAAGAAAAATAGTTTGGCGCCAGCACAAGAAAGGGCTAAATGATATTTACGCCCAGCACCTGAAATTGAAACGACAGTTTGGCGAAGATTATTCTAGCATGACTGTTGAACTGAAGCGCTGGTACAAAACTCTGCCTAATGGCCATGCCGCAAAAGCACACAAGCATTATAGCCAGATTGATTTCCGAGGCATTTACTTCGCATCCGATATTTCATGGCCCGGCGGTGGTGGACCTCAATATGACATCTTACATCCGGGAACCCAACTGCCGGTTAAGCGGCCCGCTCGCGGTTGGATGACGCCTGACCAGAATAAAATGAAGTCTTGGATCGTAGATAACCGAGTTCATTTCGGGCCTGACGAATCTACGGTCCCATGCCTGAAGTCGTATCTGAAGGATAAAGAATTACAAACACCTTATAGCGTTTTCTATCAAGATGGCCGAGCCGCTACAAAGCGACTTAGGGAGCTGATGGGTAGAGATATTTTCTAGTTTCCAAAGGACGAGGAAGTTTTACAAGACATTTTTTCAATGCTTACAGATGGGGATGCCATCGTCCTCGACAGCTTCGCCGGCTCGGGCACCACTGGTCATGCCGTGCTCAAGCAAAACGCCGAAGACGGCGGCAATCGTCGCTTCATCCTGGTCGAGATGGACGAGAACATCGCCCGGACCGTCACCGCCGAGCGCGTCAGGCGCGTGGCCAAGGGCTACACCAACGCCAAAGGCAACGCCGTCGAAGGCTTGGGCGGCGGCTTCCAGTTCTGTCGCCTGTCGGCCGAACCGCTGTTCGACGCCGACGGCCAGATCCGCCGCGACGTGCGCTTCGCGCAACTGGCCGAGTTCGTCTGGTTCGCCGAAACCGGTAGCGGGCTCGCGCCGGAACAACGCGGCCCGGCCGACAGCCCGTTGCTCGGCGTACACGAAGGCCGTGCGATCTATCTGCTGTACAACGGCATCCTCAAGGACAAGTCGGTGGCTGGCGGCAACGTGTTGACCGCGCCGGTGTTCGATTCGTTGCCGGCATTCGCCGGGCCCAAAGTCATCTACGCCGCCGCCAACCGCATGGGCGCACGCGCCGCGCGCGCGACCATCACCTTCAAGCAGACTCCGTACGCGCTGGATTTGTAGAGTAGCCTCGAAATTTCTTGCCCAACCAGTAAGGAGCAGCCCATGAGTACCGTCGAAATCATTGAACAAGCACTGCATCTGAAAGCATCGGAGCGCTATGCCTTGCTCGAGCTGTTGCATCACAGTCTGGACAAGCCGGACCCGGAGGTTGATCGTGTGTGGCAGGAAGAGGCACTGCGTCGCCTGAAGGCCTACGACGAAGGTCGGCTGGAGTGTGTGTCGATGGAAGAAGCTTTTCGGGATTTGTGATGGAACTGGTCTTCGTCAAATTTGCCAGAGCGGAAATGGCGGAAGCCAAGCGTTATTACGAACAGCAGCAACGTGCGCAGGAACCGCAAGCGCCCTATGGTGACAAGCCATGACCACATTCGCGGCGAAAATCTACCAACAGCAGGTGCTCGACAGCGTGGAGGCCTATTTCAAGGCCTGCCACGAGCAGCCCTCGCCATCGCGAGCCTTCACCACCGTCACCGAGAGCCTGTGGGGCCATGGCAACCCGTACCACTCGCTGTCGGGGTTCCCCACCGATATGCCCTATTTCTGCCTGCGCGTGCCCACCGGCGGCGGCAAGACCTGGCTGGCGGCGAAAAGCGTGGCGCTGGTCAATACGCATCTGTTGCGAACCGAGCACAGCGTGGTGCTCTGGCTGGTGCCGAGCAAACCGATTCGCGAGCAGACCCTGCGCGCCCTGCGCGACCGCCGCCACCCCTACCACAACGCGCTGCGCGAGGCCGGTCCGGTCACGGTGATGGATCTGGAAGAAGCCAAGAGCGTCACCCGCGCCACTCTGGACACTTCGACCACCATCATCGTCGCCACCCGGCAGGCGTTTCAGGTGGAAGAGGAGGAATGCCGCAAGGTGTACCAATCCAGCGGCGCGCTGATGCACCACTTCGACCATCTGTCGCCCGGCCAGCGCCAACTGTTGTGGACGGACGGCGAAGGCGGCGACCGCAGCACACCGTACTCGCTGGCCAATGTGCTACGCCTGCGCCGACCCTTTGTCGTGGTCGATGAGGCGCACAACAGCCGCACCGAATTGGCTTTCGACATGCTGGCGCGTTTCCGTCCCGGCGGGGTGATGGAGCTGACCGCCACGCCCGATCTGGAACGCACGCCGAGCAATGTGCTGCACAGCGTCTCCGCTGCCGAGTTGAAAGCGGAAGAAATGATCAAGCTGCCGGTGGTGCTGGAAACCGAACCGAACTGGCAGCAATGCCTGGCCGACGCCATCGGCCGGCGTGAAGCCCTGCACAAGCTCGCTGAGGAAGAACGCCGGTCGGGTGCGGCCTACCTGCGGCCGCTAGTGCTGATCCAGTCGGAGCCGCGCCGTGCCGGTGTGGACACGCTGGACTTCGAACGGGTACGCCGCGAGCTGGTCGACAACCACCGCATACCCGCCGATGAGATCGCGGTTGCCACCGGCGAAGAAAGGGGGCTGGAGCAAATCGACGCCGACTACCAGCTGGGCGTGGCCGACCCGGCCTGTCCGGTCAAATTCATCATCACCCAGAGAGCGCTGGCCGAAGGCTGGGACTGCCCGTTCGCCTACATCCTGGTGAGCATGGCCTCGCTGTCGTCGGCGACGGCGGTGGAACAGTTGCTCGGCCGGGTACTGCGGCAGCCCGAGGCAAGCCACCGGCAAGCCAAGGCGCTGAACCAGTCCTATGCCTTCGTGGTGTCGCGCAACTTTGCCGAAACCGCGGGCGCATTGCGCGATCGCTTGGTGGCCGGCGCCGGTTTCGAGCGGCGCGAGGTGGGCGAGTTCGTCACCGCCGCCAGCGCCGAACAGGCGCGGCTGGACCTGGACGGCCACGGCGGACGCCTGGTCATGCGGCCGGTGGCGATCGCCCTGTCGGAGACACCCAACCTCAAGATCGTGCCCAAGCCGGTGCGGGACAAGGTCCGCTGGGATGACAAGCGCAATACGCTGACCATCAGCGCGCCGCTGAGCGAGGACGAAGCCGGACTGCTGCAGGCATCGGTTTCGTCCGCGACCGCGGCAGCCGCTATCGTCGCTGGAGCCGCCACCAGCCGCAGTACCGCGATCGAGTTCTTCCAGACTCCCGCCGAGTTGGGCGAACGCTTCCGCGTGCCCCAGCTCGCCTTGCGGGTGCAGGGCGAGCTGCAATTGTTCGACGACCCGGAGGTGCTGGAATATCCATGGGACCTGCTTTTCTACGAGGCGGCACCGACCGGCGACGACCTGTCCGCGCTGGATGCCGTCCGAAAAATTTCGGAAGGCGGCGAAATCGACGTCGACGACGCCAGCGGTAAAATGGTTTCGCGCTTTCTGCCCGATCTGCAACGGGACCTGGGCCTGGTCTATCAGCCGGAGCACTGGGATGAGCTTCGCCTGGCCACCTGGCTGTGCCGCAACCTGCCCGAGCCCTCGCTCACCCACGCCAGCAAGCAGGCCTTCGTGGCCGCGTGGCTGACCGCACTGCTGCGCTGCGATGGCTTTACCCTGGCCCGCGCCAACCTGCAGAAGTTCCTGATCCGCCATCGGCTGGAAGCGCGCATCCGGGCACTGCGCAAGCAGGCGATTGGCAAGGCCTACCAGCAGGCCCTGTTCGGCGCCGACGCCGCATCGCGGGTCGTGGTCAGCGAACTCTTTGCCTACGAATTCCACCCCCAGGCCTACGCACCCAGCCGCGATTACGACGGCCGCTTCGGTCGCTTCGAGTTTGCCAAGCACTACTACGGCCGGATCGGCGATTTCGACAGCAAGGAAGAGTTCGAGTGTGCCTGCTGGCTGGATATTCAGGCGCAGCAGGGGCGCATCCGGTCCTGGGTGCGCAATCTGGTCCGCCGAGAAGGCAGCGCATTTTTCCTACAGAAGGCCGACGGACGTTTTTATCCGGACTTCCTCTGCCAGTTGCCGGGCAGCGAAGCTCAGCCCGGACCGGTTCTGGTCGTGGAATACAAAGGCGCAGACCGCTGGGCCGCCGCCGAGGACGATCGCCTGATCGGCGGCCTGTGGGCGAACCTGTCCGGCGGGCGTTGCCGCTTCGTCATGGTCAGGAACAAGGACTGGAGCGCCATCGATTTGCAGCTGCGATGACGAAATCTGCGCATCCGCCCCGTCGTCGAGGAACTCGCTGCGCTCGGTAATCGCGCGCTTGCGTCGGTTCGTTGTGGCCCTGCGGGCTACGTCCAGTTTTCCAGCAGGAGCGGCGCTTGGATCCGCGCGAAATGGCGGTGGTTGTTGGTGACCAGAACGGCGCCGGCCGACAGCGCGTGCGCGGCGATCATCATGTCCATTTCGCCGATCGGTTGGCCGGTGCCGACCAGTTGGTGGCGAATCTCGGCATACCAGTCCGCCGCGTCGGCATCCCAGGGCAGAATGCGGACGATTTTGAGGAACTGGCGCACCGCCAAGTGCAGCCGGTGGTCGTTCGGCAGACGCTTCAGGCCGTACTGCAATTCCGCCCGGGTCATCACCGAGATGCAGACGGTCGCGGGGACCAGCGCCGCCAGCTTGGCTTCGACCGCGGCGGACTGGCCCTTGATGAGGTAGCTGGCGGTATCGGTATCCAGCATGTGCAACATCGTCAGCGTCCCGCGTTGCGCTGCGGCGCGTCGTCGTCGAACCGGCCACGCTCGGGCGGCACCACGTTCAGCGGTCGCTCGGCCATGAAGTCAGCCGGCACTTCCACGGCGCGCAGCAATTCAAAGAACTCGCCCCAGGCTTTGGCGCCGGGGCGGGTCGAGAGCACGACATCGCCGGTCGCCTCGTCGCGGCTGACAAACACCTGGTCCCCCTCGAAGCGGAACTCCATCGGCAGGCGGACCGCCTGACTGGCGCCGTTTTTGAATAACCTGGCGGTGCGGGTATCGATCATCGCTTGTCTCCGAAAAAAGCATCCAGTGTCGATCTATGCACGAATATATACTTTTGGCCAGACACTGTCGAGCATTCCTGTCATCGGCAATCTGTTCGCTGCCGTCTGGGCAGGGCCCGGGCTTCGCCCGCTGCGCTTTTCAAATCCGCGGGCGAGGCATTTCCGTCTTCCGTCTTCCGTCTTCCGTCTTCCGTCTTCCGTCTTCCGTCTTCCGTCTTCCGTCTTCCGTCTTCCGTCTTCCGTCTTCCGTCTTCCGTCTTCCGTCTTCCGTCTTCCGTCTTCCGTCTTCCG
>JBGSKT010000418.1:0-4726 GCA_041741075.1 Lysobacterales bacterium | reverse complement strand
CTATGCCCGCGCGCAGACCCGGCTGCACACGCTGGCGCGGCGGCTGCGCCAATCCGGCGCTGCCTACCCGGAGCTGGTCAGCGGCAGCGCCATCGATGAATCGCATTTCGTGTCCAGTTTTCCCAAGGACCAGTTTCTGGCCGCGGTCGAGCGCAGCAAGGAATACGTGCGCGCTGGCGACGTGTTCCAGGTGCAGATCAGCCAGCGCCTGAGCGTGCCCTATCAAGCGCGGCCGCTCGACGTGTATCGCGCGTTGCGCGGGCTCAATCCTTCGCCGTACATGTATTTCATCAACCTGGGCGACGCCCAGATCGTCGGCTCCTCGCCAGAGATTCTGGTGCGTGCGCAGGGCGGACAGGTGGTATTGCGCCCGATCGCCGGCACCCGCCGCCGCGGCCACGATGCGGCCGAGGATCTGGCCATGGAGCAGGAACTGCTGGCCGACCCGAAAGAGCGCGCCGAGCACCTGATGCTGATCGATCTCGGCCGCAACGATGTCGGACGGATCAGCGAGATCGGCAGCGTCCGGCTGACCGAGAACATGGCAATCGAACGCTATTCGCATGTCATGCACATCGTCAGCGAAGTGGTCGGCCGCATCCGTCCCGGGCTCAGTTTCATGGACGTGCTGCGCGCCACTTTCCCGGCCGGCACCCTGACCGGCGCGCCCAAGGTGCGGGCGATGGAAGTGATCGCCGAACTGGAACCGGTCAAGCGCGGCGTCTACGGCGGTGCGGTCGGCTACTGGGGCTGGGACGACCAGGCCGACCTAGCGATCGCCATCCGCACCGCTGTGATCAAGGACGGTCAATTGCACGTGCAGGCGGCCGGTGGCGTGGTCGCCGATTCGGTGCCGGAACTGGAATGGAAAGAAACCATGAACAAGGGCCGCGCCCTGTTCCGCGCCGTAGCCGAGGCGGCGGAAGGGTTGTAGGGGGGGAAGAGCGGTTTTAGGTTTTAGGTTTTAGCTTCATAGGTTGCGCTGAGCGTAGCGAAGCGCAACAGCCCGGACTGTTGCGCTGAGCGGCTCCGCCGTTGAAAACCGCTGCGCTCAGCACAACCTATCCCCCGCTTCCCGTCTCCCGTCTCCCGTCTCCCGTCTCCCGTCTCCCGTCTCCCGTCTCCCGTCTCCCGAGTTAGCAAGCTCGCCCCGGGCTTGGTAGCCTTGGCGTCTTTCGCAAACGCCAAGACGCGCGACCCGGTCGCGTGCGACGGAGCAGGCATGGACAAGAGTTTCGAACCCGCGGCGATCGAGGCGCGCTGGTATCCGCGCTGGGAAGCGAGTGGCTATTTCGCGCCGCAGGGCGAGGGCGAGCCGTACACGATCATGCTGCCGCCGCCCAACGTGACCGGCACCCTGCACATGGGCCACGCCTTCCAGCACACCTTGATGGACACGCTGATCCGCTACCAGCGCATGCAGGGTCGGCGCACGTTGTGGCAGGTCGGCACCGACCACGCCGGCATCGCCACCGAAATGGTGGTCGGGCGCCTGCTCGAACGCGAGGGCAAGACCCGCAATGATCTGGGTCGCGATGCTTTCATCGAGCGGGTCTGGCAGTGGAAGGAGGAATCCGGCAATACCATCAGCCGGCAGATGCGCCGTCTTGGTACCTCGGGCGATTGGTCGCGCGAACGCTTCACCATGGACGCTGGCCTGTCGCAGGCGGTCACCGAGACCTTCGTGCGTCTGTTCGACGAGGGACTGATCTATCGAGGCCAGAAGCTGGTCAACTGGGATCCGGTGTTGAAGACCGCGATCTCCGATCTGGAAGTGGTCAGCGAGGAAGAGCAAGGTTCGCTGTGGTCGATCCTGTATCCGTTTTCCGATCCGGCATTGGCTGGGCCGGATGGCAGGCCCGGGCTGGTCGTTGCGACGACCCGCCCCGAGACGATGCTGGGCGACGTGGCGGTCGCGGTACACCCGGACGATGATCGCTACGCGCACCTGATCGGCAAGACCCTGCGCCTGCCGCTCTGCGATCGCGAGATTCCGATCATCGCCGACAGCTACGTGGAAAAGGACTTCGGCACCGGCTGCGTCAAGATCACCCCGGCGCATGACTTCAACGACTACGCGATCTGGCAACGACACCGGGAAGAGTTGAGGCTGCTTCCGAATGGCTATCCCATTCCCGGCGCAGGGCTATTCAACATCTTCGATGAGAGCGCAAGGATTGTGGACAAGCGACACCCCACACCAATGGGCTACCGGCCACAATCGACAGAGGCATCACCACAAGAATTCTGGAATTGGTATGGACGCTTGCTGGCGTCCAGCAATCCTGAGGCGCACGACTTGGGTGGGAGCACTCCAGAGTTGCAAGTTGGCAGCAACCTCCCCGCCGATCAGTACGGCGGAGGATCCGATTTCAATGCCACAACTCAAAAGTTACTGGAGGAAGGTTGTCCCATGTTGAGCTACTGTCTGGTGCCGGAAAGTTATCGCGGCCTGGACCGTTACGATGCGCGCAAGGCGGTGCTGGCCGATCTGGAAGCGGCGGGCCTGTTGATCGAGACCAAGCTGCACAAGTTGATGGTGCCGCGCGGCGACCGCAGCGGCCAGGTGGTCGAGCCCTACCTGACCTGGCAGTGGTTCGTGAAGATGGACAGTCTGGCCGCGCGCGGGCTGGAGCTGGTCGAGAACGGTTCGGTGCGCTTCGTGCCGGAGAACTGGATCAACACCTATCGCCACTGGCTCGGCAATATCCAGGACTGGTGTATCAGCCGGCAACTGTGGTGGGGCCATCAAATTCCTGCCTGGTGGGACAGCCAAGATGAAATGTACGTTGCTCGAACTCCTTATGACGCGTACAAGAAATTCTTGGACAAAAAAATGCCCTCACTTGGGCGATCTGGATGGCACGATCTCGGGCTGTATCCGCAGGATAGCGAGCAACAGATCATCGAGAAATTGAAGCGCAAGTTTGGCCCGCACGTTGAAAACATTTCGCTGACCCGCGACGCCGACGTTCTGGAAACCTGGTTCAGTTCCGCGCTGTGGTCGCACAGCACGCTCGGCTGGCCGGACCCCAAGGCGATGCAGGAATACGGCTACGACCGTTACCTGCCCAGTTCGGTCTTGGTCACCGGTTTCGACATCATCTTCTTCTGGGTCGCCCGGATGATCATGATGACCGATCACTTCACCGGCCAGGTGCCATTCAAGGATGTCTACATCACCGGCCTGGTGCGCGACAAGGACGGCAACAAGATGTCCAAGTCCAAGGGCAATGTGCTCGATCCGATCGACCTGATCGACGGCATCACCCTCGATGCATTGATCGCCAAGCGCACCACCGGACTGATGCGACCGGGCGACGCGGCGAAGATCGAGAAGGCCACGCGCAAGGAGTTCCCGGACGGCATCACCGCGGTCGGTGCCGATGCCCTGCGCTTCACCTTTGCCTCGCTGGCCAGCCACGGCCGCGATATCAAGTTCGACTTCAGCCGCTGCGAGGGCTACAAGAACTTCTGCAACAAGCTGTGGAACGCCGCGCGCTTCGTGCTGATGAACACCGAAGGCTTCGACCCGGCGAGCGCGCCGGCCGAACCGGCGACCGAGGCCGAACGCTGGATCCTGGCCCGGCTCGATGCCTGCGTGCGTGAAGTGCATGCCCAGTTCGCGCTGTATCGCTTCGATCTGGTCGCTGCCGCGCTCTACGAATTCGTCTGGAACGAACTCTGCGACTGGTTCCTGGAACTGGCCAAGCCGGCCCTGAATGGCGACGACCCGGTCGCCGCCGCCTCGACCCGGTACCGCCTGTTGTCGGTGCTGGAAACCGCGTTGCGCCTGCTGCATCCGCTGATCCCGTTCGTCACCGAGGAAATTTGGCAGCACCTGGCGCCGCGGCTCGGCATCAACAGCCAAGACCAATTCATCGCTACCCAGCCCTATCCACAGCCGCGCGCCGAAGTGCCGGCCGACGCCGATGCGGTGGCCGATATCGAATGGCTGAAGACCCTGCTCGGCGGACTGCGCCGCATCCGCAGCGAGATGAACATCGCGCCCGGCAAGCAGATTCCGTTGCGGCTCGCCGCTGGCAGCGAATCCGATCGTGCGCGCATCGTCCGGTTCAGTGCCGCAATTGCTTTTCTGGCGCGTACCGAGCCACCGCGCTGGCTCGAACCGGACGAGGCCGAACCGGCCAGCGCGGTGGCCATCGTCGAGCAGTTGCGCGCCTTGATTCCGCTCGCCGGCCTGATCGATCTGGACGCCGAGAAAAAGCGCATCGAGAAGGAAGTCGCGCGGACCCAGGCCGAAATCGAAAAGTGCCAGGCCAAGCTCGGCCGCGAGAGTTTCGTGCAGTCGGCGCCGGCCGCGGTGGTCGAGCAGGAACGCAGCCGTCTGCGCGATTTCACCGCGCTGCTGGCCGGGCTGAACGATCAACGCGGCAAGCTCGGGTGAGCGCCGGCCACGCCAGGACGGAACCGCGCTTGAGCGAGTTCGCCCTGATCGAACGCATCCGTCAACGTTGCGCCCACCACGATCCGCGGGTGCGGATCGGCATCGGCGACGACGCCGCGGTGATCACGCCGCAGGCCGGCGAAGAACTGGCGATTTGCACCGACACCCTGGTCGCCGGCCGGCATTTTCCGCACAACACCCGCGCCGAAGACATCGGCTGGAAGGCGCTGGCGGTGAATCTGTCCGATCTCGCCGCGATCGGCGCAAGCCCGCGTCACGCGGTGCTGGCGCTGACCCTGCCCAGCGCCGACCCGGTCT
>JBGSKT010000417.1:0-1890 GCA_041741075.1 Lysobacterales bacterium | reverse complement strand
AGCGCGTCGCCGGCCGCGCGCCGCGACAATTGGCCGGGGCTGGCGCCAAGCGCCAAGCGCAATCGCTGTTCACCCCGATGACGCAAGCCGAGCAACAGGGCCGCGGCCAGCGGAATGGCCAGGGTGACCAGAACAATGGTCGCCAGCGCCGGCAGTACCCAGCCCAGCCGATGGCGGACGCTGTCTTGCAGGGCAGTGCCCAGCGCCTGAAAGCCGAGGCGTCGAGAGAACAGGGCAGCACCCAGGTATTCGGTGTGTTTGCTCAAGGCATCGAGTTGCGGGCGTAAATCGCTGCCACCCGCCGCCAATAGCCAATCGGCTTCAACCGAGCTTCCCGGACCGCAATACAGCAGTGGCAGACTTTCGATGTCGGTGGCAAAAAATGGCAGCCAGGGCAGGTCCGCGGGCCGCAATTCCCAGGCGCGATCGCTGTACCACGGGCCGCCGTCGCTGCCGGCACGGCGCGCGCCACCGGTCAGGCCATACAACACACGATCGGTGCAGTCCAGCGCGACGCCGGGACTAAGCCTTCGCGCCAGTACCGGCTCGATCTCCACCACCGTCACCGCCAGGCGTTGCCCATCCCTGGCCAGCACATTCGACTGTATGCGCACCGGTGACAGCAGGCTGCCTGTCAGCGCCGACCGTAACTCGGCGATGTCGCCTTCGAGGAAGCTGCTGCGGGAAAACGCAGTGGACTCGCCCGACGGCACCCGCCGTTCCAGACGCAGCAGCAACACATCGTTCGGCGCATTGGCCAGATACTGTGCGCGCTGCCAGACCGCAAGGGCCAGGAGACTAAGCAACAGGGCGCAGCCGCTGGCCAGCAAAAACGCCAGTTGCACGCCCTGGCCTCGGCGGAAAATCGACATCGCCAGGCTTTCAGTTCTTGGGATTGTGGGCGGCGTCCAGACTCACCCAGGTCAACTGCCACAGGTACGGGTAGCGCCCGGACTTGGCCAAGGTCCGGATTTCATCGGCCATCGCCAGACAGGCCGTGCAGAACTCGACGTTGAATCCGAGCAGCATCACCGTGGCCTGTCCCGGACCCTTCGCATCCTGTGGGTTGGTCGCACCGAACTCCGTGCTGAGGAACAAGGTGCAGTTCTTCGCTGGCTTCTTCAATAGTCCTTCGATCACGGCCGGCAACTGGCCACTCGCGTCGGCATCGGCAAAGCCGGCGCAATGACCGTCCGCGTCGAACACCAGCAGCTTCGGCAGGTCCTCGCCGACCGTGGGCTGGTAGAGCGCACGGAAGCCGCCCACGCCGAGCGTGGATTCGGTGATCTGCGGCCTTACCGTGGTTGCTTCATCGGCGGCAGCATCACGGGCCACAGCGGCCCAGTTGTGTGCCGGCACGTCGGCGCCTGGTTCGGTTGAATCGTCAGTCGCCGCAAAGCCTGCCCCGAAGGGCAGGCCGGCCAGCAGTAGGCAAAGGATAAGCGGCTTCATGGGCTGATCAAAGGACGTGACAGCTGCCGCGACTGCAAGCCACGCAGAACCCGGATGAAGTTTCGCAATGCACACAGATGGAACCAACGCATGAGCTTACCCAGGCAGCAAAACTGGGTGTGGAAACGATTGCCAGAGCGAGGGCTAATGCTACCCCCCCCCGCGAACATATTTTCTATTTGAAAACATAACGTTAGCCTCGCTTTGTGGTTGACGGAATTGCCACCGGCCAAGTCGATTTGCAGACCGGTGGTGGGATCGTATCCGCTCCGTATACAAAAGTAAAATCTCCTTCTTGGCCGCGGATTTGGCGACTCTGCGTCCAACCCGATCTGGTTACCCGTCCGGTCGCGTAGGCAAACCTGGCCGCCAACGTTCGGATGGTGCGACTCACGGCCGGGCGGTGCGGCAGCGACTGGCATTGTCGGCTCCGGCGCT
>JBGSKT010000416.1:0-2397 GCA_041741075.1 Lysobacterales bacterium | reverse complement strand
AAGGCCGCGGTCGGACTTGCGGCTGGAAAGAAGGTGCCATCCCAACGACGCCACGGCTGGTAGGTGGTGGACGGGTTGTAGAAAACGCCGTTGCGGGTGAAGGTCCGAGTTTCGATGCGCACCGGAAAGGTATCGGGCACGTTGTCCGGCATGAAATCCCAGCCCATCGATCCCGAGTCGTCGAGAATGAACCAGATGTTGGCTGGCAGTGCCGATCCGGTCTGCAGCGGCACTTCCGGCAGCGGCAGTGCGGCCTGGGCGCAGAAACTGGAGATCGCCACGAGCGTAGCCAACACTGCTACCAGTAGTCGGCGGCTGGCGTACACGGAACTTTCAGGACAGGCTTTCATGGTGACTCTCCCAATCAGGGCGCGAAGTTGGATTGCAGGATGATTTGACCGCGATTCGCCGCCACGCTGCGTGCACTGATGCGATAACGCGGCGAAAAGCACTGGGGGTCCGGATCACTGGCTTCATCGCAGCCCGGCGTGTTGGGACCATTGCCCAGGCTTTCGATAAAAAATTGTGGCTGTACCACCGCGGCACCCGGGACGAGCGCGGCATTGACCCAGCCATTGAAGGCCGGATTCGTCCACCGATCCAAGGCGCCTCCTGCCGGCGCGGCACATAATCCAGCGACACAGCCTGCGGCGGGAAACACCGGAAACCCCAAGACGACGGTCTCGGCCTGCCGCAGTGCGGCTTCGGCCGCCTGGAAGCCCAGACTCCGATCCAGGGCATTTGCGCCCATGCGCTCTTCGAGCAAGGTACCGCGCAGGCTGGCCAACCCCAAAAGGGTCATCAGCAGGAGCAGAATCAGCACCACCACCAAGGCGGCACCGCGTCGGCGTTGCAGGGGCGCCAGCCTCAATATCGAAAAGTGGGTCATATGCTGCGATTCCGAAGATTGACGACGTAGTTGACCTGCCGCTGCAGGTCATTGCCGGTGGTGCTGATCCGATTCTGGTTCTGCACCTGACCCGCCAGGGTCAGTGTGATGTTGATCGCTGTGACATTGCCCCACTGTGCCGCAGGAATCACGGTGGCCGGAACATAGGCGGCCGTTCCCCGCAGCAAGTAGGTGATCTGCATGTCGGTCACGCCCTCGGCCACTTCTTCGGAAGTCAGCACGCCTTGGCGGACAGTGGCGCGGAACAGCGCTCGGCCGGTGGCCGCACCACCGTTGGTACTGAGCAGTCGGGCATTGTCGCCGACATACCAACGTGACGCGGCGAGTCGGGCAATGTTCGAGTTTTGCCCGAACGCCCAGACGTTGGGCGTCCCCGCACAACGTACCGGCAAGCCGAGCCCCTGGGTGCAATTGCCGGGCGCTACCCCACCCCCAGGACCGTGGAAGATGGTGTTGTTGGTTCCGGGCGGTGCGGCCGGGGCGGTCATCTGGAAAATGGCGGCGCGGCTCAGATCGCAGACCAGCAGAATATCTCCCGGTTGAAATCCATGGTTGTTGGTATTGGTGAACAGGGCGGCGGCTGGCGGGCCGGCGGGCGGCGCATTGGCTCCTGCGCCGGCAGCGCCCGGCCACTGCACACTGATCCCGCTACCAGCGGCGGAAAGAATGTCCACTGCGTCGGTCCCCGCGATCCGCGCACCCCAACCCAACGCCGGGGGCGTGGGTGCAGTGAATACCTGGGCATCGTCAAAACCCTGCAATCCCGAGCCATTGCTCCAATTGCTCCACCAGGCGCTGGTCGGGTTGTTCAACACATTGGCCGGCGCCGGTAGATTCTTGCCACAGGGATTGCCGCCCGCTTCGCGCAGTTCGCGCGCCATCAGTTCGAAGGCGGTGCGGGTGTTTTCCTGGATGCGGCCCAGGCTCTCGGTGACCGCCGTGGTGTGCTGGTTGGCGACGAAGATGCTGACCGCGCCGCCGACCACTAGCAATCCAAGCACCATGGCGATCAACAGCTCGATCAGGTTGAAACCGGTGCTGCGGGCGCGGGCGTGAGCTTGGCGGCGGGGGCGGACCGTGGCGTCGATAGCAGGGCGTGTATTCATAGCTGGCTCACCGTAATGACCTGGTAGCTGGCCGCGGCTGCGGCATTGGCATTGGTGCCGCGGCTGTCGTCCCATCGCACCGTAATCGTGCAGACTGCCCCAGCGCAACTGATTGAGCCGCGGGCGCTGGCGCCGAGCGTCGCCTGCAAGGATGCCAACCAGGCGTTGCGGTCAGCTACTGCGAGCGCATTACCCCCTGCGGGAGCGGTGTCTATGGCCATGTTGTAACCGCCATTGCGCGCAATCATGACACCGCCGGCATTATTGGCGCGCATCGCATCCAGGATCGAGTAGGTCTGGATCACCGCCTGACTGCGTTCGAGCGCGCTGCCGCTGTTGCGCAGGGCACTGGCCTGCAATGCCGCTACGCCGAGCAGGCCG
>JBGSKT010000415.1:0-14252 GCA_041741075.1 Lysobacterales bacterium | reverse complement strand
GACCGAGGCCGGCAGCGCCAGTGCGTGCATGTCGGCCGAGCGCAGCAGCACCGCGTCGGCGTCGGATAGGGCATCGACGATTTGGTAGCGATCTGCCGGCAGCCGCTGCAGGCCGTTGGCGGAAATATTATTCAGGGTCTTGATCTTGAACATGGCAGCGAGCACTCCGGCACGGGAAAGCGGCGATAGGAAACAGCAGAAGGCGGCAACTGGCGACGCACGCTCAACCGTTGCGGCGGGCAAAATCCTGCATGAAGCCGATCAACGCCTCGACCCCGGCCAGCGGCATTGCGTTATAGATGCTGGCGCGCATGCCGCCGACCGAGCGGTGCCCCTTGAGCGCGAGCAGACCGGCGGCCTCGGATTCCTTGAGGAAGGCCGCATCCAGCGCATCATCGCGCAGCTGGAACGGCACATTCATCCATGAACGCGCGCCCACTTCGACCGGGTTGCTGTAGAAGCCCGATGCATCGATGTAGCCATACAGACGCTCGGCCTTGCAGCGGTTCTGCTCGCCGATCGCGACCAGGCCGCCAGAGTCCTTCAGCCACTGGAAGACCAGCCCGGCCAGGTACCAGGAGAAGGTCGGCGGCGTGTTCAGAAGCGAGCCTTCCTTGGCGTGCGCGGCGTAATTGAAGATATTGGGTATGGACTTCGGACAACGCGCGAGCAAGTCCTCGCGGATCAGCAGCACGACCAGACCGGAGATGCCGATGTTCTTCTGCGCGCCGGCATAGACCAGGCCGAACTTCGCGACATCGAGTGGCCGCGACAACAGCGTCGAGGACATATCGGCGACCAGCGGCACCGCACCCGTGTCCGGCAGCTGGTGCATTTCGACGCCGGCGATGGTTTCGTTCGGTGTGATATGCAGGTAGGCGGCATTCGGATCGCGCTGCCATTCGGCGAACGCCGGCAAGCGGGTGTAGTTGCTGGCTTCGCCAGTAGCGGCGATCTGCACGCGGGTCAAGGCCGCGGCTTCCTTCACCGCTTTCTCGCCCCAGTGGCCGCTGACCACATAGTCCGCCGCGCCACCGGCGGCCAGGTTCATCGGAATCTGGGCAAAATGTTGAGTCGCACCACCCTGCAAAAACAGCACCTTGTAGTTGGCCGGGACCGAAAGCAGCTCGCGCAGATCCTGTTCGGCCTGTTCGGCCATGGCCACGAAGGCCTTGCCACGGTGGCTCACTTCCATCACCGAGGCGCGTTCGCCCTGCCATTCCAGCAGTTCCTCGCGGGCACGCAGCAACACGGATTCCGGCAAAGCGGCCGGACCGGCGGAAAAATTATAGGCTCGACTCACGGATTACTCCTTATCACGGGCCATCGACCACGATGGACCGAAGCTGTTCACAGGGGGAACACCGCGCGGATTTTTCTGCACCGCGACAACGCCCGACCCTAGCACGGAGCCTGCAAGCAAAAAATCCACAATGCGCCAAGGCACGGATGGGGCCACCGCCGGGAGCGCCGAGCACCAGCTCGGCATCGCACTGGCCTGAGCCCGGGAGCGCCGAGCACCTGCTCGGCCGCATTTGCCCTATGGGCAGGCGCGGACCCACGGATAGCAAAACTCCGTCGCCCCGGCGAAGGCCGGGGCCCAGTATCGAATCCCGCGCCAGCTCTGAGACTGGGTCCCGGCGTTCGCCGGGACGACGCTGTTTCGCTTTCCCGCTTCCAGCTTTTCGACTCCCGACTCCCGACTCCGGAACCAATCGCCCCGGCCGCCGGTCTCGACACCCGCCGCGCTGAGAAACCGCCATGAGCCGACCCGAAATTCCAACCATCCCCGCCAGCGAAATCACCGACGAACGGACATTTCTCGGCCGCCGCGACCTGCTCAAGAGCGCACTGGCACTGGCTGGCGTCGGGCTGATCGGCTGTGGCCAGGACAGCGCTTCGGCCGAGGCCAAGGCCGCTGCGGCCGAACCCGCAAGGATCGACCCGCCGCCCAGGCCCTGGCCCGGAAGCAGCAAGGAAGCCCTGACCCGTTTCGAAGATGTCACCCATTACAACAACTACTACGAGTTCGGCACCGGCAAAGCCGATCCGGCAAATAACGCTGCTCGGTTCGTGGCGCGGCCGTGGACGGTCTCCGTCGATGGCGAATGCGCAGCCCCCGGCCGGGTCGATCTCGACGATCTACTCAAGCCCGCACTGCTCGAAGAACGCATCTACCGCCTGCGCTGCGTGGAGGGCTGGTCGATGGTAATCCCCTGGGTCGGGGTGCCACTGGCTGGGGTGCTTGCCCGTTTCAAACCCACGTCGAAGGCGAAGTTTGTCGCATTCGAAACGCTCAAAGACCCAAAGCGTATGCCCGGCCAGCGCAGCGACGTGCTCGACTGGCCATACCGCGAAGGTCTGCGGATCGACGAGGCCATGCATCCGCTGGCCCTGCTCGCGGTCGGCGTCTATGGCCGCTGGCTGCCCAACCAGAACGGCGCGCCGCTGCGCCTGGTGGTGCCGTGGAAATACGGTTACAAGAGCAGCAAGGCGATCGTGCGCATCCGATTCACCGAGCAGCAGCCGCCGACCTCGTGGAACGTCTATGCCCCCGGGGAGTATGGCTTCTACTCCAACGTCAATCCGACGGTTGACCACCCGCGCTGGAGCCAGGCCAGCGAACGTCGCATCGCCAGCGACCGCAGCCTGCTCAATGCGCGCATCGCCACCCTGCCCTTCAATGGCTATGCCGATCAGGTGGCGGCGCTGTACACCGGCATGGATCTGAGCCGCTTCCATTGATGCCGATGCGCATCCGCGTGTCCAAGCTGGCGCTGTTCGCCGCCTGCCTGCTGCCGCTCGCCTGGCTGCTCGCCGACACCCTGTATGGCCAGCTCGGCGCCGACCCGGTGCAGCAGATCACCCACCGTAGTGGCGACTGGACGCTGCGCCTGCTGCTCGCCACCCTGGCGGTGACGCCATTGCGCCGCATCACCGGCTACAACCCGCTGATCGGCTATCGGCGCATGCTCGGCCTGTTCGCGTTCTTCTACGCCTGCCTGCACTTCGCCACCTATCTGATCCTGGACCTCGGCGGCTTCTGGTCCGAGATCGGCGCCGACATCATCAAACGCCCATTCATCACCGTCGGCTTTCTGGCCTGGCTCAGTATGCTGCCACTGGCGCTGACCTCGACCCGCGCCATGGTCCGCCGTCTCGGCCGCCGCTGGCAATTGCTGCACCGCCTGATCTACGCCACCGGCATCTTCGCCGTGCTGCATTTCCTTTGGCTGGTCAAGGCCGACCACAGCGAACCGCTGCTCTACGCCGCGATCCTTACCGTGCTGCTCGGCGCGCGTATCGACTGGCGGCGTTGGCGCCGCCCCTTGGCACGCATCGGTGCAAGCGGTAGCAAGCGGGGCAATTGAATGCTGACGAAAGCATCTCTGCCTTCGCTGCGGCTGGGTTCGACACGGTTGACCGCGGGACGCAAGCACCACGAGCACACCGAACCCGATACAAAGCGATTCCCCAGGCACGGGATTCGATCCGGTTCAGCGCCCACTGCCAAACAGCAGCAAGGCCAGGGCAGCGGCAATGCCGGCACCAATCAACAGTGGCAGCCAGGCACTGCCGGCGCCGACCGGTTGCGTCGCATCGGACGGATGGCCGGTGGCTTCCACCCCCGGGCTGGCGGCACCATTCGCCTGCAAGGTCGCCACCGCAGTCGCCGAAACACGCTGTGCTGGCGCGCGCGCGCCCTGGGCACGGGTCGGCGTGCCCGGCGCTTCGATCAGAAAACGGTTGCGGTCGAAGGCGATCTGGTCGCCGGCGTACAGGACGGCGTCGCGCACCTGCACCCCGTTGACATAGGTGCCATTGCTGGAACCCAGATCACGCAGGTAGATGCCCTCGGCGGTGACCTCGATCTGGGCGTGGCGTCGGGACATTTCCGGCTCGTCGAGGTTTAAGTCGGCTTCGTTGCCGCGTCCGATCACCAGCCGCCCCGGGATCGGCACGACCTTGCCGAAATAGGCACCGGAGACGCCGCGCAACAGGGCGCGTGGCGGCAAGGCCCGGTAACGTGTTTCAAGATCGTCGGCATCCATGGTGTCAGTGTCTTCAATCGGAGGTGGTGGCGCTGTGATACTGGTATCAGTGTCCGGCAGCAAGCGCATTCCGACGCCGCCCAGATTGACCGTATCCCCGACATGCAACAGCGCCTTTTCCCGCACTGGGCGGCCGTTGACATGGGTCAACGCGGTCGCCGAGCGCACCCACAGGATCGCCCCACGCACATCGCTGGTGATGATCACATGCACCGACTCGACACCCTGGCCGATGACGACCACGGTACAGCCGCGATCGCAGCCGATACTGGTTTCGCCCTCGGCGAGCAGAATATCCCGGGACTCAGCTTGCGAAAAATGCAGCCGCATAGTCGTTATCAAAGCCATTTGCACGGACTTTAGCAGGTCGCCCAGCGCTTGTGACCGCCGCGATCACCAGTCCGAGCGCAACTCCAGCAGGGTGCGTCGGGTGCGCTCGCCGACACCGTCGCGGCGTTCGTCGAACAGGGCGAGCCGCAGCCGCCAGTGCGCGTCCAGACCGTAGCCAAGCGAGGCGGTACTCCCCCGGGCGAAACTGTGGAACCACCAATCATCATCATTGAACGCGGCCAGCACCGCGTCGCGCTCGATGCGCTGGTAGGCACCGGCAAATTCAAAGCCGCCTGCCCGCCGACTGTCGCCGACCCCGAAGCTGATGCGCACACCCTGATCCTGGTCGGGCGCCGCCGTATTGCGCACCCAGTCGACGCGCGCCTGCAATGGCCAGTCGTGGATGCGCGCGTTGACGCCGAGCTGGGCGTCGAGCAATTCGAAGCGATGCAGGAAGCGCTCGCCACCACGTCGATTGGTGCGTGCCAGTCCGGCGATGACTAGATCGCCCAGATCGCTGAAGTCGATCCAGGCGAGCGCGGCGTCCAGCGCCAGCGTCCCGCCTTCATGCCAGTGCCAGCCGAGCTGGGCGGCTTGCAGTCGGGAGTCGTCGCCGTACCCATGGTCGCCAGCAAAGGTTCCGGCGACGGCGCTCAGCCGCTGCCAGCTGCCGAGCGCAATAGAATGCGCCACGCTGACACCGACTGGCCGCAGATCGGCATCCCACAGCATCGGCGTCAGCGCCAGCGGCAGCGGCGCCTTGCCAAACCGAAGTTGCGAATCTTCGCCAATGCGGTAACCCAGGTAGAACTGGTCGAGATTCACATCGTCGCTGCGTTCGTTGTCCAGGTTGCGGCGATTATTCCGATTGGAATCGCTGCCCAGCGCCGCCTCCAGCGCCGCTCCCAGCTCGAAATCGCCGAACCCGCCGTGGGTGCCGAAGCGCAGGCGCGAGCGCAGCCGTTCCAGATCATCGCTGCGCGCGGGAATGTCCGTGGTCTGTTCGGCGCGCAGCAGCAGATCGCCAAACGCCGACCAGTGCCGCGTCGGCGTATCGAGTTCGCCATCCAGGATCGGATCGGTCGCTCCGGCTGGACCGCCCAAGCCGAGTAGAAACCATGCCACCGGCAACCACATCCGAGTCCGCATACGCATCGACGCCTCCCCCAAGGAAACCGGCTGACCCGGGTGATTCTAGCCGCGAACCGCGCCCAGATCCGCCGCCAGTTCGCTGGCACTCGGGTAGCGGTCATCGGCCCGGCGCGCCAGGCAGCGCAGGATGATCGCCTCCAGCGCCGGCGGGATTTCCGCCCAGTATTGCGATGGCCGCACCGGTTCGTGCTGCATCTGCGCCATGTAGATCTCCATGGTATTGGCACCGGCGTAGGGCAGCCGGCCGCAGAACATCTCGCACATCAGCACACCGGCGGCGTAGATGTCGGCGCGGTGATCGACCTCATCGCCGGCCAATTGCTCCGGCGCCGAATAATGCGGGGTACCGAGGAACATGCCGGGTTGGGTATGCCCAGGTTCGATCCGGCGGATCGGCCGGGCGATGCCGAAATCCATCAGCTTGGCGTTGCCACTCTGTTCCAGGATCAGGTTCTCGGGTTTGATGTCGCGGTGCAGGACACCGACTTCGTGCGCCGCCGCCAGCCCCGCGCACAACTGCCGGGCGATGCGCAGGGCGGCCGAGAACGGGATCCGGTCGGTCTGCTGAAGCAGGTAGCGCAGGGTCATGCCGCGCACGTATTCCATCGACAGGTAGGGCCGCCCCTGGTGTTCGCCGAAATCAAAAGTGCGCAGCACATTGGGATGGGTGATCCTTCGCGCCAGCTTGAGTTCGGACTTGAGCCGGTCGAGCTGCTCGACATCGAGGCTGGCATCGCCTCGCAGCATCTTGATCGCGACCAGATCATCGAGCTCCAGATCGCGCGCCTTGTACACCACCCCCATGCCTCCGGAACCGAGCTTGGACACAATCTGGTAGCGCTCGCCGAAGATGCTGCCGATCACCACATCGCCAGGACTGCGGCGCGCGCCCGGTGCCGTGACGGCCGCTGGAGCGACCCGGGTGCCCTGGTCATCGTTGGCTGAGCCATCCGGAAGTGGCGACAACTGCTGCAGCACGGCCACCGGCAATGCGGGATAGGCGCGACCGGACATGACGCCCGCGCAGGCCTGCACCGGAGCCGCGATCAGCTCGGCCAGCACCGGCAACAACGGTTTGGCTACAAACACGAAACCGACCGGCGCTTCCGCCAGTAGCCGTTCAACCTGGTAGACGCTGGCGCCGGCGGCGAGTGGCATCGGTTTGCCGAACAGGGGCACGTGGCCGCTGACCAGAGCACCGGCGTGCACGGCAAAGGCAAGTTCGGCACGCAGCGTGGCATCCACGCTGGCGTCCTCGTGTAAATGACCGGCGGTTGTCAACGCAGCCGCCAGCCCCGCGTCGCCGCTGAATCCGAGCAGTACCCGGGCGCCGCTGACCAGCAGCAGATCACTGCCACTGCGCTGACCGAGTTGATCGATCGCGCTGATGAACGCGTTCACCGCGGCTGGCATTCCGCCCGCCAAAGCGGCATCCAGTGGACGCTGCAGGGCGCGACATTCGATGCCCAGCAAGACCCAGTGCCCCGCGGTCAGTGGTGCCACCGGCGGCGACGGCACGGTGCGCGCGCCGGGCTCGTCGCGTGGTTCTGGCAGAAACCGGGCCAGATTGCCGACGTAGCCCTCGATATCGCTCTTCTCGCGCAGATCGGCCAGCAACTGGTCAAATGACTGCGCCAGACTGGCCAGTTCGTCGTTGCCGCGGTAACGGATCTCGCTGCGATAATCGCCGGCCGCTGCCTGCCTGGCCGCCGCCGCCATGGCCGTCACCGGTCGCAACACCCGCTTGGCCAGCCAGTAGGACACCGGCAAGGCCACCAGCAGCGAGCACAATCCAGTCAGGGCGAGCAGGTTGAGCAGTTTCTGGTAGCCGGCGTAGACCCGGGTGATCGGCAACAAGGTCAGGCTCTGACCGAGACTGGCACCGGCGTCGAAGTCGAGCGGCCGCACCCGCGCGATCCAAGGCTTGCCGGCCAGCGACAGGGCCAGCAGCTTGCCGGCATCGGCCTTGCTGCTGCCATTTCGCCATTCGGGATTGCGCTGAAGCGCGTCGATCAGCGCCGCGGCAGCGCCCTCCGGCAGCGAGCTGGAGAACAGGATCGGCCCGCCATCGGCGGCCGCGACGTAGGCGATATCGGCGCCGCTGACCTTGCCGATGCGACGCGCGAATCCGCTGTCCACGGCGCGCGCCAGCAACAGGAATCCGAGCAGGTTCTGGTCGCGGTCGATCGGCACGATCGCCGCCTGGAACAGCCGCCGGTCCTGCCGCCAGAAGCCGGACAGCGCCACCGCGCGCTCGATCGAGGTGCGCAGGAACGGATCATTGGACAGATTCTCGGCAACGGCTTCAACCTCGTCGCTGCGCGCCGCGACATTGCCTTCGGCATCAAGAAAAATGCCCAGGTCGAAGCGGTATTCGGATTGCCGCTCGAGCAACAGATCGTGCAGCGACAGTGCCCCGGCAACCGCGCCCCCGCCATCACCCAGGCCGAGCTGGCTGTCGACCACCGCATTTTCGAAATAGCCGACCACCGCCGGGTCGGCGGCGATCGCCTGGATTGTGGTCTCCAGCAGGTCCAGCCGCGCCTGGCTGCTTTCCTGCTGCACGCCGAGACTGGTCGCGATCGCCTGGGCGACGGTGTCCCCGGCGATGCGTCGTCCCTGCTGCCAGGTGATCAACAGCGACACGGCGACCGCCAGCGCGATCAGGCCGGCGGAGATCAGGAACATGCGCACCGCGAGCGGCAACGATCTGCCCGGGCGATTGCCGGTCGTCGTTAGCGGGTTTACCGGCCCGGCCGCGTCGCCGCGAGTTGCGCTGGTGACGGGGTCGGATTTAATTGGCATGACTGGGCCTCCGCTCGGCAGGATCGAAGCGCTGCATCGGAAGTCGTGCCGACTTCGGGTGGCGCGGGTCAGTAGTTGGCATCGCGCTGCTGACCGTAAGGTTTGCCGAACTTGTTGGCGTGGGCCGGAATCCTGCGGCGGCTGAGTGGCAGCGAGAGCGTGAGCTCGCCGGATTCACCGACCACCACCTTGCGTCGTAGTGGCACGCCGCGGTCGTGATAAACCACCAGCTCACCCGGTCCGTCCGGCAAATCCCTGAGCACGAATCGACCAGCCGTGTCCGGGCGGGTGTGGAACGGCGTATCCAGCACCAAAATGAACGCGAACATCGCGTGGTGCACATTGCAGTAGACCCGCACCAGTCCGGCGCTGGCAAAGTTGACCACCTTGCCTTCGCCGCGGCCATAGGGACCGGTGTCGAACGCATTTTCTGCGGCGGTCGAGAAGGCGTTATGGAAAATCGGGTCTTCGTTCGGGAACCGCACCGATTCACCGGCCTGGATCGCCAGCAAGTGCGGCACGAACTGCTTGCGCCGGGTCACCATTGCCCGGGGTTCGCTTTGCGGCTGCATCGACACCGGCAACGAGGGGCGGAAATACAACACCGCTTCGGCCGCCTCGGAGCTGCGCAGCGCACGGCCGTCGGCGGTGATCTGCACGCTGCCGGCCAGTTCACCGGCGAATGCGGCCGGCGTCAGCAGCCAGGCCAAGCAAACCGCCAACCCCGATCGGACCATGCCTGTTCCCCTGCGCCAAAGTTCTGGCATGATCATAGTGCAAGCCGGTGGCCGATCAATCCATGGAACCGACACAATGAGCCAGATCAGCATCACCCGCAAACACGACAAGTCGATCAAGGACGCGAAGACCGCGGTCAACAAGGTCGCCCGGGCCATCGCCAGGAAGTTCTCGGTCGAGCATCAATGGGAGGAGCACACCCTGCATTTCACCCGCAGCGGCGTCGATGGCCACATCGCGCTGAGCAAGGGGCAGGTCAAGGTGCACGTGCAGCTCGGCTTCCTGTTGGTGCTGCTCAAACAGCCGATCGCCGACGAAATCGCGCGCGTGCTGGATGAGGAATTCGGCTGAGGGTGGAGCTGGGGGCGGCGACCGGTGTTCGGATTTAGGCCACACCAAACACCGAACACCATCCACTAGCCGCTCAATCCTCCAGCGCAAATCCGAACGGATCCGGGTGCGCCGCGAACAGGCGCTGCATGACCGCGGTCTCGCCGTCTTCGATCCGGGCCAGAAAATCATGCGCCGGCCCCATCGACCGAAACGCGGCGAATCCGCGCTCCAGAAAGGCCTGCAGTTCGCCAAATCCGGCGCCGCGCGCCGGCCCCCGCGCCAGCTTGAGCACGCCGAGGATGAACGGCTTGCGCACGATCCGTTCCAGATCACGTCCGATCAGATGGATCAGCTCGATCTGCTTCCGGCGGCCCTCCGCGTCGCCGACTTCACGGTAAGCCCGGGCGTAGTCCGCCACCGAAATCCTGCCATCGGGCAGACCGCCAGCCACGGCCAGGTCGAAGCGCCGCGACAGCAGGTCCAGATCGAGCGCATCGGCGAGGGTGGTCAGCGCCGACGCCGGCAGCCAGCGCAGCATGGTCGGCAGCACCCGGCGCACATCACGATCGCGCCAACTCACGTCTTCCGACCCGTACAAATCGGCAAGAAAAAACTCGGCCGCGGCGGCATAGTGCGGGTGCTCGCGCAGGCTGCGAAAACTCTCGGCCAGGCGCCGGCTCTGCCACTGCTTCAGACCTTGCAATCGCGCCGCCGGCACGGCACCGCTGCGTTCGGCCAGGTTGGCCTCGCCCAGTGCTTCGAGCAGCGTGGTGAGTCGGTGGCGCAGCGCTTCGGTGCTCATCGCCGCTACTTTAGCCGGGCGACAGTCGGCACGGCTACCCGGTGCTGCAGCCATCGTGGCAGCGATGGCACCATGCGACGGTCGTTTCGCCCCCCATTGTGATCCGCCCGTCGCTTGCACAGTACCGGCGGCAATCGCGGACTGCGCCAGCGCTGACGGCGCCGGTCGCGGGCTCGGCCGCGCACTCGGCCCTGGGTGCCGATTGTTTACATCGGCGTAATTGTCCCCATGTCCTCGTTGTGTCAACGCCCCGGCTACAATCGGGTGATCTGGCGGCCAGTCCGCGCCCATGTGTGAATCCCCATGCTGATTGTCCAATCCGCGCCCCATCCACCGAAACAGAAGACCACGCCGAAAATCGGCCTGGCGGTGGCCGGTGGTGGGCCGCTCGGAGGCATGTACGAGCTGGGCGCGCTGCGCGCATTGGACGAAGCCGTGGCCGGCCTCGAACTCACCGACCTCGATGTCTACGTCGGGGTAAGCTCCGGCGCCTTCCTGGCCGGTGGCCTGGCGAGCGGCATCCCGACCGCCGAAATGTGCCGGATCTTCCTGACCAATGATTCCCAGCACGCGCGCTTCCGACCCGAATCGTTCCTGCGGCCGGCATTTGGCGAATACGCCCGCCGCCTGTTCGGCCTGCCCCGGGTCATCAGCGGCTGGCTGGGCGACCTGATCACCAAGCCAATGGACACCGACTGGAGCGACATCGTCGGACGCCTGGGCACCTTGGTGCCGAACGGCATCTTCGACAACGCCGCGATCGAATGCTTCCTGCGCGATGTGTTCACCAAGCACGGATTGGGCAACGATTTCCGCAAGCTCCGGCATCCGTTGTTCGTGATCGGGGTCGACCTCGACACCGGCAACACGGTGCGCTTCGGTGAACCCGGCTTCGACCACATACCGATTTCGAAAGCGGTACAGGCGAGCTCGGCGCTGCCCGGCCTGTATCCGCCGGTCGAAATCGACGGCCGCTACTATGTCGATGGCGCCTTGCGCCGCACCATGCACGCTTCAGTCGCGTTCGAGGCCGGCGCCGATCTGGTCATCGCGGTCAATCCGCTGGTCCCGTTCGATGCCAACCTGGCCACGCAAAATGGCCGTCCGGTGCCGGAAAACCTGGTCGAAGGCGGTCTGCCGGCGGTGCTCTCGCAAACCTTCCGCACCATGCTGCGTTCACGCATGCAGGTCGGCCTGGAGAAATACCAGCGCCAATACCCGGCCGCAGACATGATTCTGCTGGAGCCAAACCCGGACGACGTGGAGATGTTTTTCACCAACGTGTTCAGCTATCAGAACCGGGTGCGGGTGGCCGAACACGCCTACCAGGCGACGCTCGATGACCTGCGTCGCAACGCCGACAGCATGGCGCCGCTGCTGGCCCGGCACGGCCTCCGTCTGCGCGCCGAGGTGATCAACGATGCGCAGCGCTCGCTGATGCTGAGCCTGGGGCTGAAGCCACCGCGCCAGACCGAAGCCAGCGCGCGCCTGCGCCGCGCCCTGGACCAGCTCGACCACAGCCTCGGGACGAGGCATTGAAGGGCGGTTTTAGGTGTTAGGTTTTAGGGGCATAGGTTGTGCCGAGCACAGCGGTGGTCTACGGCGGAGCCGGTCGGCGCAACCAAACACAACGAAGCGCAGCGAAGCACAACGAAGCGCAACGAAGCGCAACGACGGCTTCCAGGTTCCCGCGGCGCACTTGCGCTGACCGGCCACGCTGCGAAAGGCCGCTGCGCACAGCGCCATCCATGCGCCCTCGCCCAAGGGAACCTTTTGACCAGCTCCGGGCCACCATCCAGCCGCCACCCGGCGACCCGAAAAATCCTGTACGGACGGGCACCTGGATAGTGTGATTATTCTAGCTGGCCGGCCTACCGTGCCGGTACTTGCTGCGTTCGTGCAGCACCCTTCAGCTACGGTGGATAGTCATGAACAAGCCCAAATTCAAATCGAAAGCGGCCGCGTCCGCCGACAAGAGCACTGCCCTGCTGGAGACCGCACAGCAGGTATGGATGGCCGGCCTGGATGCGTTGAACCGCGCCCAGTCGCAGGGTGGCAAGTTGTTCGAGTCGCTGGTCAAGGAAGGCATCTCGCTGGAAAGCAAGTCCCGCAAGTTCGCAACCAGCAAGGTGAGTGACGTGCGCAATGCAGTCGAAGATCAGGTCGGCAAGGTGAAAGAACGCGCCACCGACACCTGGGACAAACTGGAGGCGGTGTTCGAAACCCGCGTCTCGCGCGCACTATCCAGACTCGGCGTGCCCGGCCGCGAAGAAATGGAAGCGCTGGTCGAGCGGGTCGAAGAACTCAACCGCACGGTTCGCAAGCTCAACGCGAAAACCGGGACCAGTCTCAAGAATACGGTGACCAAGGCCGCCCGCGACAGCCTGAGCGCGGTAGTCGAATCGGTCACTGGCACTACCAGGAAGCCCTCCGCCAGGAAGCCGGCGGCAAAGAAAGCGGCGGCCAAACGGGCGCCGGCGAAGCGGGCCGCCAAGGCCTGAGTCGCAAAAAGATCGGGCGCGGCAACGACCGCGCCAAACCCCTAGCCCGCCATCCGAACAAACCGAAGATCCCTCCCCTCCGGTCGGTTGGCGGGCTTCTCTTTTTATTGTGGGAGCGACGGCACGTCGCGACTGGGCTATCGAAGTGGCAGTCGCGACGTGCCGTCGCTCCTACAACGGCCGCTCTCCTAGCCCCCGGTCGGCATGACGAACTGGGCACCGGCGCGGATGCTGGTCGGCCAGCGCGAAGTCACCGCTTTGAGGCGGGTGTAGAAACGCACCCCGTCCGGACCGTAAACGTGCAGGTCACCGAACAGCGAATGCTTCCAGCCGCCGAAGCTGTGGAATGCCGCCGGCACCGGAATCGGCACATTGACCCCGACCATGCCCACCTGCACGCGCTGCACGAAGTCCCGTGCGGCGTCACCGTCGCGGGTGTAGATCGCGGTGCCATTGCCGTACTCATGGCCGTTGATCAAGGCCAGTGCCTGCTCGTAGCTGTCGGCGCGTACCACGCACAGTACCGGCCCGAAAATCTCTTCCCGGTAGATGCGCATCGTCTCCCGCACCCGATCGAACAGGCAGCCGCCGAGGAAATAGCCCTGCTCGTGGCCGGCGACCACCAGGTCGCGGCCATCGACCACCAGTTCGGCGCCCTCACAGACACCCAGGTCGACATAGGCACGCACACGGTCACGATGCTGGGCGGTGACCAAGGGACCCATGTCCATTCCGGGTGTGGCACCGGCGCCAACCTTGAGCGCACGGACGCGCGGCGCCAGCCTGGCGACCACGGCATCGGCGGTCGCGTCACCGACCACGACCGCCACCGAAATCGCCATGCAGCGCTCGCCCGCCGAGCCATAACCCGCGCCCATCAGGGCATCAGCAACCTGGTCCAGATCGGCATCCGGCATCACCAGCATGTGGTTCTTGGCCCCGCCCAGGGCCTGCACGCGCTTGCCGTGGTGGGCCCCGGTCTCGTAGATGTAACGGGCGATCGGGGTCGAACCGACAAAACTGAGCGCGCGCACTTCCGAGTGCGCGAGCAGGGCATCGACCGCGACCTTGTCGCCCTGCACGATGTTGAACACGCCATCCGGCAACCCGGCCTGCTGCAACCAGTCGGCGAGCAGCAGTGAAGGCGAGGGGTCGCGCTCGGACGGCTTCAGCACGAAACAGTTGCCGGCGGCGATCGCGATCGGGAACATCCACATCGGCACCATCGCCGGAAAATTGAACGGGGTGATGCCGGCGACCACACCGAGCGGCTGGCGCAGCGACAACACATCGATGCCGGTGCCGACATTGTCGGTGAATTCCCCCTTGAGCAGATGCGGAATGCCGCAGGCGAACTCGACCACTTCGAGCCCGCGGGTGACCTCGCCGAGCGCATCGCTGTGGGTCTTGCCATGTTCGGCGGTGATCGCCGCGGCGAGCCGGTCGGCATTGGCTTCGAGCAGTTCACGGAACCGGTACAGCACCCGCGCGCGCCGGATCGGCGGCACCGCGGCCCAGACCGGGAAAGCGGCACTGGAG
>JBGSKT010000414.1:0-1625 GCA_041741075.1 Lysobacterales bacterium | reverse complement strand
GCCGGAACTGGCGGCGGCGCTCGACCTGCCCTTGGCGGCGCTGCACAAGCGCCTGCAGACCCTTGCCGGGCGCGAATTCGTCTACCTGCGCCGGCGGCTGTCGCCGGACCGGGCGGAACATGTGCTCGGCCTGAAAATCGCCGGTGTGAATGCACAACGCGAATACCGCCGCTTCTACCCGGGTGGCGAAGTGTTTGCGCAACTGCTCGGCAGCACCGACGTCGACGACCACGGGATCGAGGGCCTGGAGCTCAGCTACGACGCCTGGCTGCGCGGCCAGACCGGGGTTCGCCGGGTGGTCAAGGATCGGCTCGGCGCCAGCGTGGAACTGGTTAATGTCGAGGAGATCCGCGCCGCCGAACCCGGCCGCGAGCTGCGTCTGTCGATCGACCGCCGCCTGCAGTATCTGGCCTATCGCGGGCTGAAGACGGCGGTGTTTGCAAATGGCGCCAAGAGCGCCTCGATGGTGATCCTGGATGCGCCCAGTGGCGAAATTCTGGCGATGGCCAACTATCCCTCGTTCAATCCCAACGCCGCGGGCAACGCGCCGCCACCGCTGCGCCGCAACAGTGCCGTGACCGACCTGTTCGAGCCGGGTTCGGTGGTCAAGGCATTCACCGTCGCGGCCGGACTCGAAAGCGGGAAATTCACCACCCGCAGCACCATCGACACCCACCCCGGCAGTCTGCAGGTGGGCAATCATCTGGTGCGTGACATCCACGACTACGGGGTGATCGATCTGACCCGCCTGATCACCAAGTCAAGCAACGTCGGCGCCACCCGGATCGCGCTGGCACTGGACGACGATCACCTGTACGACATGTTTCACCGCTTCGGTTTCGGCGAAGCGAGCGGCACCGGCTTCCCCGGCGAGGCACCGGGTCGCCTGCCGACCGCGCAGAACTGGGGCGCGGTCGAGAAGGCCACCCTGTCCTACGGCTATGGCCTGTCGGTGAACTGCCTGCAGTTGGCCACCGCCTATGCCACCCTGGCCAATGGCGGCCGCCAGGTAAAGCCGACCTTCATCCTCGGCCAGGCGCGGGACGGGCGAGAATCGCGCCTGCTCGATCCGGCCATTGCCCAGAGCCTGCTCGGCATGCTGGAAACGGTGACTGGCCCCGACGGCAGCGGCACCCGTGCGCGGGTGCCGAACTTTCGTGTAGCCGGCAAGACCGGGACCGCACGCAAGTCGGTCGCCGGCGGCTACGAGAGCCGCTACAACAGCGTCTTCGTTGGCATCGTGCCGGTGGCCCGGCCGCGACTGGTGGCGGTGGTGGTGATCCACGATCCGGCCGGCAGCGTGTACTACGGCGGCCTGGTGGCGGCGCCGGTGTTCGGGCAGGTGATGCCGGATGCGCTGCGCCTGCTCAACATCGCGCCGGACGATCTGCGCCCGGAACTGCTCGCCGCTGGCGTACCCGGAAGCAGCGAAGCGGCCCTGGCCGCAGCCACCCGCTTCGACCCGGCCAATGCGGCCGAAGGGGTGGCGCCATGATCCCGCTGCGTCTGTCGCAACTCTTGCAGGGTCTGGCCACGCTCGATCCGGATCAGGACCGCCTGTTGTCCGGCCTGTGCCTGGACAGCCGCGCGATCCGGCCGGGCGAGGCCTTCGTCGCCGTGGCCGG
>JBGSKT010000413.1:0-2102 GCA_041741075.1 Lysobacterales bacterium | reverse complement strand
GCCGGCGCGCTATCGCATCCTTGATCGCAGCGCCGAACTGCGCGAGCGCCAGCGCGCCACCCTGGCGGCCAGCGTGCCCGATCTGCTGGATCGGGTCGAATGGCTGGAACGGCCGCCGGAACAGGCCTGGCGCGGCGTGTTGTTCGCCAACGAGGTGATCGATGCGCTGCCGGTGCACCGCTTTCTGGTACGTGCGGGCGAAGTCCGCGAGCAGTGCGTTGCGCTGGCCGCCGACGGCCAGCTGCAACTGGTCGAAGGCGTCGCCGACGCCATGCTGGTGGCCGCCGTCGCGCAGGTCGAGCGCGATCTCGATGCCGGATTCGCCGATGGCTATCAGTCCGAGCTGCTGCCGCAACTGCCGTTCTGGATCGACGCGGTCTGCGGCACGCTCGAAGCCGGCATGGCGGTGTTCGTCGATTACGGCTACCCACGCCGCGAGTATTACCTGCCGGAGCGCAGCCAGGGCACGCTGACCTGCCATTACCGCCACCGCGCCCACGACCAGGTGCTGCGCTGGCCGGGTTTGCAGGACATCACCGCCTGGGTCGATTTCACCGCGCTGGCGGTAGCCGCCACGCGCATTCGTCTGCCGCTTGCCGGCTTCAACTCGCAGGCGCAGTTCCTGCTCGCTGCGGGTTTACTGGAGGTCATGCAGGAAGCGCTGGCGGAGCAGGACGAAGCTGGCCGCTATGCGCTCAGCCAGCAGGTCAAGCAGTTGACCCTGCCCGGCAGCATGGGCGAGCGCTTCAAGGTGATGAGCTTTGCCCGCGGCATCGACCGGGTGCCGGCGGCGTTCACCGCCTGCGACCAGCGGCATCGGCTGTGAACTACCGTCCGCTCGCCCACCTGCACTGGTGGAAACGGCTCGGCTGGGTGCTGATCGTGCTGGTGATCCTGCTATCGCTGGCCGCGCCGCTGCCCTTGCCGGAAATCGGTCCGCCCAACTGGCGCGACAAGGCTGGACACCTGCTCGCCTACGCCACCCTGGCCGGCTGGTATGCGCAACTGCTGCCGCCGGGGCGGGTGCTGGCCGGCTGCGCGCTGGCTCTGGTCGGCATGGGCGGCGCACTCGAATTGCTGCAGGGCCTGACCCCGGACCGGTTGCCGGAATGGCAGGATTTTTTCGCCAATAGCTTGGGCGTCGCGCTGGGCGCGGCCAGCGCGTTCACCCCGCTGTCGCGGCTGTTGCTGCATTGCGATGGCGCCGGTCGTAGAATGGGTAGAGCGTAGAGCGTAGGATGGGTAGAGCGTAGCGGCTTTTAACGGCGCAGCCGGTCAACCCATCGACCGGATGGAGCGCAGTGGAAGTAGGGTGGATAAGCGCAGCGCATCCACCATCTTGCCGACCGCGCCATGCCCGACCATGGTGGATGCGCTGCGCTTATCCACCCTACTTTTCCGTCTCCCGCCTGCCGCCTCACAGTGTGGCCAGGCTCAGCACGACGTTCAGCACCATGCCGAGGCTGATCAGTACGGTGTAGCAAAGGCCGATCACGCTGAACTTGAGCAGGGTGAAGAACCAGCCCTGGCGGTAGATGCGCTTGTGAGCGATCAGCAGATTGAGCGGGATCCAGGCCCAGGCCAGACCTTCGACCAGGCCGACCAGACGTAGGCCCGCGCTGCCTTCCGGCAACAACGCCGCCAGCGCACTCAGGGCCGCGATCAGCAGGATCGACAGGCCAAGGAAGCTGTGACTGTGCAGCGCGACGATCAGGTGTTCCATGTACAGCCGGCGCTTGAACAGAAACATCAACTTCAGCAGCAGGGCGAATACCGGCAGCAGCACGAACAGCACCTGCGGGGCCTTGGCCAGCATCTGGTTGACCAGCCGATCCGGGTGCTTGCGCGCGGTTTGCAGATTGGTGGCGATCACCCCGACCTGGGCATTGAGCCAGCGATTGCCATCGACACCGAGCCAGTCGACCCGCAAAGGGTTGGTTTCCGGATGCCAGGGTCGCGACCCAAAAAAAGTCAGTCGATGCGGGTTGGGGTCGTCCGGGTCGTCGACCCGGCTGGCGCCGGCAGGACGCGGGTCCGGTGCGCCCGAAGGCGTTGGCGGGCTCGCGGGACCGGCGTCCTGGTCGGCTTGCTCAAGGTCCGCC
>JBGSKT010000412.1:0-5974 GCA_041741075.1 Lysobacterales bacterium | reverse complement strand
GCCAGCGCCGCTGCAGCTTGCATGGTGGCAGGCGCGGCCGGTCGCCGGCCTCACTCGAAGCCGTTCTGAAACAGCGCATCGGGCAGCGGCACCGCCAGCACCACGTCGGCCAGCGATGACTCCTCAAACGCCACTGGAGCGTCACCAGCCGCGTTCAGCGCCAGCGAACCCTGGTAGCTACTCTGGGCATTGGCGTCGCTCAGCAGCAGGCGGCTTTGCGCGCTGCTGCAGCTGGCATCGTCGCACCAGCTCAAGCCGCCAAAGCCGCTGCTGCCGACTTCGAACACCGGGCGGTCACCGCTCAACAGAGCGAGGCTGCGGCTGATTCCGCCGATGCCGATCGGGAAGCGCGCGAGTCCCGTGCAGTCGGCGTTGTCGCAGATCGCCAGATTGTTCGGACCCTGTTCCAGAAACACCGGGCGGCCGTCGCTGCGCAGAGCGAGCGGGGTGGCGAAGAAAGTGGTCGAGCTGCCGACGCTGCCGACCGTAGCGGTATTGCAGGCGCTGTCGTTGCAGCGCAGGTAGCGCAGCGCCGAAGCGGAATTGCTGACCAACCCATACATCACGATCGGCCGGTCGCCGGGGCCGACGACGATCGCGTAATTCCACAGAAAGGTGCCGTTGCCGGTCGGCTCATCGACCAGCAGGTGCTGCGTACCACTGGTGCAATCGGCATCGGCGCAGTCGAACAGGTAGACATCGTTGAGGTTGGACACCGCATACAGCAATACCGGACGACCATCGGTGCGCAGCGCCATCTCGATCACGTCACTGGTCGAATTGCCGCTGCCGCTGACCGCCCGCGAATTACCGGCACCGCAGTTGGCATCGCTGCAATCGAACAGTTCGCTGCCGCCGACATGGCTGTAATAGGCGACCGGGCGATCGTTCGGCCGCACCTTCACCGCCGGCCGGGTATCGCTGTTGAAGCCGGGCAAGACGGTGCGGGTCAGACTGCTGCACAGGGCGTCGCTGCACCGGGCGAGCCACGGCCGTCGTTCGCGGATATAGGCAACCACGGCGCGACCGTCGGGGCGCAGCGCGAGCCGTGCGCCGCTGACCGGCAGACCATTCAGCGCCACCCGTTGGGTGAATGCGCTGCACGCGGCGGTGGTGCATTGGCTGGAACGCACATCGGCCCGGCTCAGGTCCTGGTAGAAGACCAGCGGCAGGCCGCTACTGGTGGTGCGCATGACCGACTTGCCGGTGAGTGCTGGCGAACTGTCGAAGATCAGCGCCTGCGGTGTGGCGCAGGCCAGGTCCGGGCACAGGGTGCCGCGCAGGGTGCCGCTGGCCGGTTCGAAATGCGACACCAGCAAATTGCCGCTGGGCAGGCGCGTGGCGGACGGCCGGTAACCCTGTCCGGCGCCAGCCAGGGTGCTCTGGTTGGCACTGGCGCAGGTTGAGTTCAGACATTGCAGACGTTGCAGGCTGTTGCCGCTGGTTTCGCGCCAGACCATATCCAGAAAGCCGCTGGCATCGGCGCTCAACGCCGGCTCGACCCCGCCGGTAAAACTGAAAAACGTGAACACGGTGTAGGGCGTGGACGTGCGCGCCAGCACCAGATCACCGCTGGTTCGGTCTTCATAACCCAGCCACAGGGTGCTGCCGGCGAACACCAATTTGACATTGTGGCCGCGGTCATTGGTGCCGTTGACCAGACCGGAGGCACCGCTGTCGCAGATCGCGGTGGCGCAGCGGTACAGGCGCAGGTCGCCGTTATCGACATCGTAGTACGCGATCAACGGCAGGCCGGTGGCCGGGTCGATCGCCACCGCGGTGTCCTGACCGATGTTGCCGACGCTTTCGAGCACCCGTTCGATGCCGGAACTGCACTCGGCGGTCTGGCAGTCGAGGCCGATCAGATCGCCATTGCTGGCGTCGTAATAGGCGGCGAACGGGCGATTGCCTAGCCCGCTGCGGATTGCGGCGCTGACATGACGGCCGCGATCCAGGGCGGTAAAACCGGGCGCACTGGCGCCCGAGCAAGTCAGGCCGGTACAGATCGAGGTGATCATTCGCGCCTGGTCGGCCACATAAAAGAACCCGACCGCATTCAGGCCAGGCGCGCCGACCACAGCGAAATGTGCGCCGAGATCATTGTCGCCATCGATCGCGCGTAATTGATAGCCGGGTCCGGCGACCGGCTGGGCGAGCACCGTTTGCATGGCAAGCAGTAGCAGGAGCAACAAGCAAGCACGCAAAGACCGGACAAAGACCATGGCACACCTCCGATGGATGACTATCGGAAGTACGCAAATCATCGCCGGAAGCAATCATCTGGGCGGCGGCGCGAGCGATTCAGTGTTGACGATGGCAAGAAGGGTTGAGAAAACACCGTCGCCCCGGCGCAGGCCGGGGCCCAGTCCGGACGCTGGCGGCGGCACCCACTACTGGGTCCCGGCGTTCGCCGGGACGACGCCATTTTTGCTGTTAGCCCGGTTGATTACGGTGCGTCCGGCTCAAGTGGTCTTTTTCGGCCTCTGCCAATGCGCCAAGCTCACCTGCTTGGCGCGGGCCACGGTCAACTGGCCGGCCGGGGCGTCCTTGCCGATCACGCTGCCGGCGCCGATAGTGGCGTCGCGGGCGATCGTCACCGGCGCCACCAGGGCGGTGTTCGAGCCGATGAACACGCCATCCTCGATCGTGCTGCGGTGCTTGTTCGCGCCATCGTAGTTGCAGGTGATGGTGCCGGCGCCGATGTTGACCGCGGCACCGATCTCGGCGTCGCCGAGATAGCTCAGATGATTGGCCTTGCTGCCGCGGCCGATGCGGGTCTGCTTGGTCTCGACAAAATTGCCGATATGCACGCCCTCGGCCAGTTCGGTGCCTGGGCGCAGACGCGCAAACGGGCCGATCGTGCAGGCGCCGAGCGTCTCCACGCCATCCAGATCGCAGTGCGCGTTGACCACCGTGCCGGCCGCCAGAACAACATCCCGTAGCCTGCAGAACGGCCCGATGCGCACCCCATCGCCGAGCGCCACCCGACCCTCCAGGATCACGTCGATATCGATCTCCACGTCGAAGCCGACACTGACCTCACCACGCACATCGAGCCGCGCCGGATCGGCCAGGCGCACACCGCGCTCGGCCAGCGCCCGTGCCTGGCGCAACTGATAGCGGCGCTCCAGATCGGCGAGCTGCCAGGGATCGTTTACCCCCAGGGCCTCGGCGTTGTCGTCCACACCGAGGCTGATCGCCGGGGTGCCGGCGGTGGCGGCCAGGGCAAAAACATCGGTCAGCAGATACTCCCCCTGGGCATTGTGCGGGCCGATCTCGGCCAGCCAGATGCGCAGGTGGCCGGCGGCGGCCACGATGATGCCGGTATTGATCGTGTGCAGCCGGCTCTGCTCGGCACTGGCGTCCTTTTCCTCGACAATCGCATTGACCCGGCCGCGGCCGTCGAGCAACACCCGCCCATAGCCGGTCGGCTGCTCGAATTCGGCAGTGAGCACGCCGATCGGCGCGCTGGCGCCAAGCAGATGCACCGCGTCGACCAGGGCGCGCAGCGTATCGCTGCGGATCAGCGGCACATCGCCATACAGCACCAGCACGCTGGCATCGTTCGGCACTTCGGCCAGGGCCAGCTTGACCGCGTGACCGGTGCCCAGTTGCTGGTCTTGCCGCACCCAACCAAGCTCACCCTGGTCGGCGAATTCGGCGCGTACCTGCTCACCACCATGGCCGTAGACGATGTGGATAGCGGCCGGCTTGAGCTCCCGCGCGGTCGCCAGCACGTGCGCCAGCAAGGGCCGGCCGGCCAGCTTCTGCAACACCTTCGGCCGCAGCGAACGCATGCGCTTGCCCTGGCCGGCGGCGAGAACGATGACGTGCAGGGGGGCGCTCATGGGGCAGCTCGATCGACGCGGAGAGGCCGCGATTATCGCAGCAAGCCAGCCCCACAGACGCGACCCACCTGGCACAAGCGAAATTCGCCGCTGTGGGTCGCCGCTGGTGTACTGCCTGGAATGGATGGATCAGTTCGATTCACCGGCGGGCCCGAGCGCAGCGAATCCCGGAAACCACTGGGAATCCACCGATGGCGCGTCCCTGCGCCGGGTTCTGACCGCGTCCTGTCGTCCTGTCCGAGTCCTGTCCGTGTTCCTTGCCAAGCCCCACCGGCCCGACTAGGCTTGGCGCGTCCTCGCGGCCTCCGCCCGGGTTTCATTCACCCGCTTCTCAATCCAGAAAGGTGGCAAGGATAGGCTGCAAGGATAGGGCGGCAAAATCTGGATAACCCAATGATTCATGTAGAAATTACCTCAAAGACCAGCGTTTCCGCGCTGTGATAGGCTGCGGGAGTACATGGCGATTCATCACGAACTGGGCGAAGACGCGAGAGACGTAGCTAAGGAGGCATAACTTGCCTACAGTTCTGAGGTCTGGCCCGTACCGACTCTTCCTTCTACGCGGGTGACCGCGACGAACCACAGCACGTTCATGTGGAGCGAGACGATCGGATCGCGAAGTTCTGGCTCGATCCCATTCGGTTACATGGCAGTGGTGGATTTTCGCGCGTCGAGATTGCGCGAATTGAAGAGCTGGTGAGCAATCACCGAATCGAACTTATGGAGGCGTGGAATGAGTACTTCGGCCGTTGAGTTGGAAGTCCCATTTGCGGAAAAAGTCGCCGTGTCCGACGACACACTTTTCGTCGATTTGAGTGATGGGCGGAGCATCTCTGTTCCGCTCGCGTGGTATCCACGGTTGTCGCATGCGTCAGCGGCTGAGCGAAAGCGCTGGCGCTTGATTGGCCGAGGTTTGGGCATCCACTGGGTTGATCTTGACGAGGACATCAGCGTTGAAGGCTTGCTTGCGGGCAAGCCGTCGGGAGAGAGCCAAGCCTCTCTTGCCAGATGGCTTGCCGAACGGTCATCGCGCTTAACAACGCGCTCAACGCGGACGCGCGAAAGAACGCCGCGCGCCGGTTAGCGCGAACGTTAGCGGCCTAAATGGACCTGACTGATCTACTGACAGTTTCTTCGATCTTTGCGGCCGCTGTCGCAGTTCTCGGCTGGTGGCTGAAGGGCCGCCTCGAAGCCTCGATTAAGCACGAGTATGATCGCTTGCTCGCGAACCTATCCGCAGAGCACAGGCGCCAAGAAGTCCTACACGCGGAGAGGTTAGCGGCCTTCAAGGTCATCTCAGCTGCGCCGGTGCGGCTACGTCGGTATGCAGAAGCGCGGAGTTCAGAGATCGAACCCCAGTCTGAGTTCGCGCCTACAACCGAAGCGCTCGGGCCAGATGAGAACATATCGCTGCGACTACACGGCGATAAACTGCGTCGCACCCTTGATCTGAACCGTTTGTTGGACGAGCCCGGTCGATGGCGCGAGCGGCACCCTCTGAAAACAAGTTCGGTGAGATTTCGGCGGTGTGGCCGCTAAGCGGGGCGCTGCGGACGATCACGCAGATGCCGAACTCGTTCTTTGGCAGCTTCCATCGCCGCTACCGGGATCGACTCTTTCCTACAAGTACCGCCTTGCGTACGTGATTAGGGGAGTATGCGTTCTCAGGTACGACAACGAATCTGGCAAGGGCGACCACCGTCACTTCAGAGTCAAGGAGTCACGCTATGCCTTTGATGACGTAGACAAGCTTCTTGCCTCATTCCAACGCGACATCGAAAGGATCAATCGTGAAGACAGTAACTCTTGATGTTCACCCACCCACCGAGGCAATGGCAGACTTTGCTCTGGCATGGAAGACCGGGAAGGGATCCAAGACGGACCGAATTTCCTTCGCCACACCCGAGCTTCTTTGGAAGGTACTCACCGCAAAGCGCTGGGAACTTCTCAAGGCACTTCCTGATTAGCCCCGAATCTCAGCCAGGGAACCCAAGGACCGTTCGTGCTGAGCGTAGCTCGCGTAGCGGGCGAAGTCGAAGCACCCCTCGGGACCCTTCGACTTCGCGCCTACGGCGCTACGCTCAGGGCGAACGGGTATGGATAGCTGAGGTTTGTGGCTAATCAGG
>JBGSKT010000411.1:0-1621 GCA_041741075.1 Lysobacterales bacterium | reverse complement strand
GTTGGCCAGCAGCCGCTCCTGCAAGCCGATCTGGACCAGAACGGCGAAGCCGCCGCGCTGGCCCATCAGGGTCGCCGAGCGCACCGACCCAGCCGCGATCAGCTCGCGCAGGGCCTCGATGCGCAACGGTGCAGGATGGCTCGCCATGGGTCGCTCCCGGTTAATGATTACCAAGCGACAGGCTAGACCGGTTGGCCGCCCCGGTCAACGCCACAGAGGACAGACAACCGGACATAACACCAATTCGGCGCCATGCCTAGAAAATCAACCACGTTCAAACCGACCTGCGTTTGCTAGGTTCCTTCTGCCCCAAAAAAACGGCCGAGAGTGGGGTAGCACCCTCGGCCGTCGTGTGGCGCATCGACCTTGCCGTCACCACGGTGTATCCCTCCAGCTTAAGCCAGTCGGCGTGATTCAGAGCCAGTGCGACCGCCAAGCGCTCGCCACTGGACTGGACCGACCAGGCATCGACACCCCCGCGCATAGCGTCGCGGCATTTGCCGACGAGCTGGACAAAGGCCGGGTCGTAGGCAGGCGCGGTAGCTGGCATGGGCGGGTTCTCAGATGAGCGTAAACGACAGTCAGGCCACCGCTGCCGCCGACGCATTGGCAGGATCTTGCGCCGCGAGGAACGCGCGGCGGAAGGCAAGCGGATCGCTGATTCCGTGGATGGGCGCCTGCGGGTTGCCAGCACCCGAAATGACGATGGACCCGAAGTCGAACAGTCGGCCGAGAATGCTTTGCTTGACCTGGATGCTTTCGGTCTTTCGCAGACTAATCTCAATCGTTGCCCGACTGATAAAGCCCACCTTGGCGACCACGCGCCGATCGGTTACGGCAATCTCAGTGGTGAAGTAGCGAATCAACGCCAGCAGCCAGAACACCAGGCCGATCCCCGCGGTACTAAGAAGGATCAGTCCCGCAAAGAAGTACCCGGACAAGAACCAAAGACTCAAACGCCCCTGGTAAACAATCCGCTCACCCGGCATCAAGGTGCTTTCAACGTAAGTCTTCATGGGGTCCTCAGAGGGATGGGCGGGCGTGTTGTTCGAACGACCGCATCAGGTCGCGTAGCGCATTCCAGGCGGTGGTCACGGACGGGCCGGTGACTTCGTTGCCGGCGAAGGGGCCATCGAGGAATGTCGCGATGTACTCGCCGCGATTTTCCGTGATGCGCGCGGTGTGCTGCCGGATCGTGACTTCGACGGAGTCATTCATGCCCCTTCCCTTTCCTTGGCCGTTGAGAACGCTGTAGCGCGGAAATCGCCTTGCGGCGATAGTCGGTGCGAAGCCGCGGTGTCGGTGAATGATAGCTAAGCAACGCACTCGCCCAGCGGTCGGACGTCGCCATGCGTGCCGGCAGCGCATCGTAATCGCGCCGCAAGTGCCAAGCTGCCACCGCAACGTTCATGCACGGATCCGAGCGCACCGTTTCGCGGCTGACGCCGAGGCGTTGCAGGGTGACCAGGTGCTGGGTGTTGATCTGCGCCGGCCCAAGATCGAGCGAACCGTTGGTGTTGCGGATCGCCGCGCCGACCCGCCCGCCTTCCAGCGTCAGCACCAGGTCGAGCACGAGCCCCGGCACCTGGAAATGCCCCGCCACCGCCGGCACGCAGCGCAA
>JBGSKT010000410.1:0-3475 GCA_041741075.1 Lysobacterales bacterium | reverse complement strand
GAGCTGCCCTGGCAGGCCGAACTATTGGCGGTCGGTGAATTACTGTCCAGTTCGCTCGGCGCCGCCTGGCTCAATCACTGTGGGCTGGCCACCGGCTGGCTGGATTCGCGCGAATGGCTGTCTGCCCTAAGCCCTGCCCATGCCAGCGAGTGGTCGCGCTGGCTGTCGGTCAACTGCGCGACCCGCGCGCAGCCGGCACGGGTCGAGGGCATCGGCCAAGAGCAACAATGCCTGATCGCGCCGGGCTTTATCGCCGGGGACTTGGAGGGCCGCACGGTGCTGCTCGGCCGGGGCGGTTCGGATACCTCGGCGGCCTGTTTCGGCGCCCTGTTCGCGGCCGCGCGGGTGGAGATCTGGACCGATGTCGCCGGCATGTTTTCGGCCGATCCGCGCGCCGTGCCGAACGCGCGTCTGCTCGCCTGCCTGGATTTCGAGGAGGCCACCGAGATCGCCACCACCACCGGCGCCAAGGTGCTGCACCCGCGGGCGCTGGCACCGCTGCGTGAGGCCGGTGTGCCGATGTGGATCAAAGACACCGCCCGGCCGGAACTGGCAGGCACGGTGATCAGCGCCCGCGGCGCCGAGGCCGCGGCCTCGGTCAAGGCGCTGTCGATGCGCCGCGGCATCACCCTGATCGCGATGGAATCGGTCGGCATGTGGCAGCAGGTCGGTTTTCTGGCCGATGTGTTCGCCGAGTTCAAGCGCCACGGCTTGTCGGTCGATCTGATCGGTTCGGCCGAGACCAATGTCACCGTGTCGCTAGACCCGACCGAGAACCTGGTCAACTCCAACGTGCTGGAGGCGTTGTGCGGCGATCTGTCCTTGGTCTGCCGGGTCAAGGTGATCGGGCCGTGTGCGGCGATCACCTTGGTCGGCCGCGGCATGCGTGGCATGCTGCCGCGGCTGTCCGGAGTCTGGGCCGAGTTCGGCGCACTGCCGGTTCACTTGATCAGCCAGAGCGCGAACGACCTCAATCTGACCTTTGTCGTCGACGAGGCCCGCGCCGAAGGCCTGATCGAGCGCCTGCACGAAGGTCTGATCGCTTCGCAAGCGCTGCGTGTCGATGACCAGCGCGTGTTCGGTCCAAGTTTCCGTCGGCTGTACCAGGAAGCCAGCCAGACGGCGGCACCGGAATGGTGGCGTCAGCGCCGCCAGGAGTTGCTCGATCTGGCCGCCGAGCGCACCCCGCGCTACGTCTACGAGCGCGCCACGATCTGTGACCGCGCCCGCGAACTGCGCGCGATCGGGGCGGTCGATCGCTGGTTCTACGCGATCAAGGCGAATGCCCATCCGGGGCTGCTGCGATTGATCGTCGAACAGGGTTTCGGCCTCGAATGCGTGTCGATCGGCGAACTGGAGCAGGCCCGGGCGGTGGCCGCGGACGCAGCCTTGCTGTACACCTCGAACTTCGCGCCCGCCGCCGAACTGGCCACGGTCGCCGCCAGCGACGCCTTCCTGACCCTGGACAATGGCGAGCTGCTCGAACAGCACGGCGCGCTGTTTCGCGGCCGCGAGCTTTTGCTGCGCATCGACCCGGGCTATGGCCGTGGTCACCACGACAAGGTCAAGACCGGCGGCGCCAATAGCAAATTCGGCATCGCGCTTGCTGATCTGCCGGCCGCGCTACGCGCCGCCGAACGGGCCGGTGCGCGGGTGATCGGACTGCACGCACACGCCGGCTCGGGAATCCTCTCGGTGGCGCATTTCCGCGAGGTCTACGCCGAACTGGCGGCGCTGGCCGATACCCTACCCGGCATCGCCATCCTCAACATCGGCGGTGGCCTGGGCGTGCCCAACCGCGCCGACGACGAGCCGCTCGACCTGGCCGCGCTGGCGCTCGCCCTGGCCGAAGTCAAGGCCGCCTATCCGCACTATGCCTTGTGGATGGAGCCGGGCCGCTTCCTGGTCGCCGAAGCCGGCGTGCTGCTGGCGCGGGTGACACAGAACAAACGCAAGGGCACGGTGCATTTCCTCGGCGTCGATGCCGGCATGCACAACCTGCTGCGCCCGGCGCTCTACGATGCCTGGCATCCGATCGTCAACCTGAGCCGGCTGGATCAGCAAGCCGCCGGCAGCGTGCAAGTCGTCGGGCCGATCTGCGAATCCGGCGATGTGCTCGGCCTTGATCGCGCCATGCCGGCGAGCGCGGCCGGCGACGTGGTCCTGATCGGCCAGGCCGGCGCCTACGGTGCGGTGATGGCCAGCCACTACAATCGCCGCGCCGCCGCTGACGAGGTCTTGCTGTGAGTCTGACCCAACCCCGAGCGGCGCGGGAATTCCGCTTCCTGCGCTGCGCTTATGACTGGACACGGAGCGAGGCGACCCTGGTCTATGCACTCGACGACGGCCCCGAGCTGATCGAGACGATCGGCTTTCCCGATGCCCCGGACGATCTGCCGGCGCCGCAGCGGGCGGCGTTTCAGCGCGCGTTGGAATGGCTGCATCTGATCGCCGGGATCAGCTATTACAAGGCGGCACTGCCGCCGCTGCTTCGGGTCGAGGGCGCCGGCCTCGATGCGGCCACCGCGCAGTTGCTCGATACCATCTATCTGCACGGCCTGGGTGAGTTCGCGCACCAGAACCGGCTCGACCTGCGTGGCCGCATCGCTTTTCCGGCGAGCGCAACCACAGCCGCTGCCGCAGGCGCAGTGGACTTGCCGCGACGCACCCTGGTGCCGATCGGCGGTGGCAAGGATTCCCTGGTCACGGTGGAAATGCTGCGCAGTCTGGGCGAACCGATGAGCGCGGTCTGGGTCGGCCAGTCGGCACTGATCGCGGCCACCGCGACCGCGACCGGCCTGCCGCTGCTCAACATCCGCCGCAGCCTGTCGCCGCTGCTGTTCGAGATGAACCGCAACGGCGCCTGGAATGGGCATATCCCGGTGACCGCGATCAACTCGGCGATCCTGGTCGCCGCGAGCCTGCTCTATGGTTTCGACGCCATCGCTTTTTCCAATGAGCGTTCGGCGTCCAGCGCCAACCTGGTGGTCGATGGTTTTGCGATCAATCATCAATGGAGCAAGGGCATCGAATTCGAGCATCTGCTGCGGGCACATATCAAAAGCCATATTGCCCCCGGCCTGGATTATTTTTCGGCGCAGCGGCCCTGGTCGGAACTGGCGGTGACTCGGCGCTTCGCCAGGCTCGGCCAGTACCACGGGGTGTTTTCCAGTTGCAATCGCAATTTCCGCATCCTCGCCGAACGCCCGGCGGCGCGCTGGTGCGGGCAATGTCCGAAGTGCCATTTCGTGTTCCTGGCGCTGGCGCCGTTCCTGCCCAAGCCTTCTCTGCTGGCGATCTTTGGCCGTAACTATCTGGATGACGTCACGCTCGCCGCCGACTACGACGCGCTGCTCGAAATCGCTTCGCACAAGCCCTTCGAATGCGTCGGTGAAGGCCGCGAGTCACGCGCGGCGATGGCCGCGCTTACCACCCGCGCGGAGTGGCGCGAAGACGCCCTGGTCGCACGCTTTGC
>JBGSKT010000409.1:0-9543 GCA_041741075.1 Lysobacterales bacterium | reverse complement strand
GATCGCCTGGACGCCGCCCAGCTTGAACACCCGGTGGATGCCGCAACGGCGTGCCGCGACCAGCACGCTGGCATCGACGCGGCCGTCGGATTGCGGCGGCGAACACAGGATGACTTCGGTGCAGCCGGCCAGCTCGGCCGGCACGCCAAGCATCAATGCGGTCGAGGGCAGCGGCGCCGAGCCCGCCGGAACATACAGGCCGACCGTGGCGATCGGCCGGATGATGCGTTCGCAGCGCACGCCGGGCGCGGTCTCCAGACCGAATGGCTGGGCCATGCCGGCCTGATGGAAGGCGCGGATGCGGGTGTAGGCCGCGTCGATGGCCGACCTGAGTTCAGCCGGCAGGCTTTCTGTTGCGGCATCGAACTCGGCCGCGCTGACCGCGAGCGCGCCCAGTTCGACCCCGTCGAAACGCCGCGTGAGCGCACGCAGGGTGGCGTCGCCATCGGCGCGCACCTGCTCGATCAGACGCTGCACCTCGGCGACCTGCTGCGCCTGTTGCTGCCGGTTGGGCCGGGCCAGGGCCTGGTCCTGTTCGGCATCGGTCAGTCGATTCCAGTCCAGCCGCTTCATGCCAGCATCCTCTCGACCGGCAGCACCACCAGCCGGGTCGCACCGGCCGCCTGCACTGCTTCCAGTTCCGGCCAGCCGAAACTGCCAGGAATCAACACTTGCAGGGCGAGCTGGTGGGCATCGGCGTCGACGCTCATCACCGTGGTCAGCGCACCAGCGGGTAAGGACTGGCGCACGGCGGCCAGCGCCGCACGCGATGCGCAGAGCATCAGCATGCGCGTCTCGCGCACCGCCATCACCCCGTCGAGACGGCGCAGCAGCAGTTCCAGCATTGGTTGTCGGGCATCGACAAAATCTCCGCGGCCCGCCGCCAGCACCGCTTCGCTGTGCATGATAGTCACGGCCTCCTGCAACTGATTGGCGGCCAGGGTGGCGCCGGAAGAGACCAGATCGCAGATCACGTCGGCGGTGCCGAGACGCGGCGCGATCTCGACCGATCCCGACAGCACCGCAATGTGCGCGTCGATGGCGTGTTCGGCCAGGTAGCGCCCGAGCAGTTGCGGATAGCTGGTGGCGATGCGCAGCCCGGCCAGCGACTGCGGCCCGGCGAAGGTCTGTTCCTGCGGAATCGCGATCGCCAGCCGGCAGGCGCCAAAGCCGAGCGCGCGCAATGTGTGCAGATTGCAGTCGCCCTGGTTTGCGATCTGCTGCAGACGCTGTTCTTCGAGCACATTCCTGCCGACGATGCCCAAATCGCAGACGCCATCGGCGATCAGGCCGGGAATGTCGTCGTCGCGGACCAGCAGCAGATCGACCGGGTGGGTCTCGCCGAAGCAGAACAGCTTGTCGCGGCTCTGTCGGAAGCCGAGTCCGCATTGCGCCAGCAGGCGTTGCGAGGCTTCCGACAGCCGGCCGGATTTCTGGATGGCGATGCGCAGCCGATCGCGCGATTTCATCGAGATTTTCCTGTTCGGGGCGCGCGTCCAGTGGTGCGTGCCGGTGCTGCGGAGGGCGGCGCGGTCGTGTCGCCGTGATCGAGTGCGAGGCGTTTGGCGACCAGCCGGTAACCACCGGCACCCAGGGTCAGCGTACGCGCCACCCGGCCGATGGTGGTCACACTGACCGCGGTGTGCTCGTGGATTTCCCGATAGGGCACGCCGCGCAACAGCCACGGCACCACGCGCCAGCGATCGCAGAGCGCTTCGATCTCGGCCGGGGTACACAGGTCGCGCAGGAATCCGCTCACTTCGGCATCGTCACGCAGCACGGCCAGGGCCCGGCCCAGACTCGGTTCGATCTCGGCGCGGGGCGGATCGGCGGTGATGCTGCGACGTTTCATGGCGATAAGTTCGACGGCTGGTTGGTTTGCGACTGGTTGGTTTGCGACTGATTGGTTTGCGACTGGTTGGTTTGCAACTGGGGTTCGCAGATTCGGGGCGTCCAGCAGCAAGCTGGGGCCTTCGTGTGAATGCAGTAGCGCATTATTACATTGACAAGGAGTATCGCGCAAGCAAAATCCTGCCGCGCCCGCTATCGTGCCGTCCAGCAACGGGAGAATGGCCTTGCGACCAGGCGCTGCGCTGATCTTGCTGGTCCTGACCGGCCTGCTGGCAGTCGCGCAACCGACGCCGGCAGAAAACAGTGACGACGCGCCGCTGGTGCTGCACGCCGACCAGGACAGCGCCGAACCGATCGGACGCATGCGGGTGCTGGTCGATGCCCAGGGCCGACTCAGCGCGACCCAGGCACTGGCCGCGTTCGCCGCAAATGCGGGGCAGGCGATCACCCGTTGGCCGCCAACTTTCGGGTTCGCCGATGGCGTGCACTGGTTCCATTTCCGGGTCCGCAACCAGGACCATCCAGACCCGCGCTGGCTGCTGGTGATCGAATACTCACTGCTCGACTATCTCGATCTGTACAGCGCCGATGGTCAAGGCCGCCTCCTACATCAGGTCGGTGGTGATCGCCTGCCGTTTTCGGCGCGGCGCTTCCCGCACCGGCATTTCAATTTCGCGCTGGAACTGCCATCGGGCGAGCAGCGCGACATCCTGCTCCGGGTGAGCACGGTCAGTTCGGTGCAGGTGCCGCTGCGGCTGGAGACCGAACGCCGGTTTCTCTCTGCCGGGCAGAAGGGCCAGATCGAGCTCGGGATTTATTACGGATTGCTGCTTGGACTGTTCGCCTACAACGTGCTGCTGTTTTTAAGTACGCGCGACCGCAGCTTTCTCTATTACGTACTCTATGTCGGACTGTTCGGGATCGGCCAGGCCAACCTCAACGGTCTCAGCTTCCAGTATTTCTGGCCCCAGTCTCCGGAATGGGACGATCTGATACTGATCCTGGTGATCCCGGCGACCCTGCTCGCGATTTTGCTGTTCACCCGGCGCTTCCTGGAACTGAAGAAACGATCGCCGCTGGCGCTGCGGGCGATCAATGTGCTGATCATCGGCCAGGCCCTGATGCTGTTGTCGGCGCCGTTCTTCGGCTATCGCCTGGCCATCCGGCTGGAGACGGCGAGCGTGTTCCTGGTTGCCATCGGTGCGATTGGCTCGGCGCTGCTGGCCTGGCGCCGCAAGCTCGGCGCGGCCAAGTACTACCTGCTGGCGTGGAGCTTCATGCTGGCCGGGATCGTGGTCTATGCCTCGGTATCGTTCGGCTTGTTGCCGAAGAATTTTTTCACTGAATACGGCATCCTGCTCGGCTCGGCCGCAGAAATGCTGCTGCTGTCGTTTGCACTGGCTTATCGGATCAACGAATTGCGCCGTGAGCACGAATCGCTGCAGCACGACTACGCGGTGCGCCTGGAAGTCCGGGTCAATGAACGGACCACCGAACTGAAGCAGGCGCTGACCGACCTGCAGGGCGCCAACCGGCGCCTGCGCGAGTACAGCCAGCGCGATGGACTGACCGGCGCGCACAATCGCTACTTCCTCGACGAAGCGCTGGAACGCGGCCTGCGGGTGGCCGCCGAGCGCGGCGAAGCGTTTTCCCTGCTGATGGTAGACATCGATCACTTCAAGCAGATCAACGACAACTTCGGGCACCTGGTCGGGGACAGCTGCCTGGTCGCGGTCGCCTCCAGACTGAAGTCCTGTATCCGCGAGGCCGACGACTTCGTGGCGCGTTTCGGTGGCGAGGAATTCGCCATCCTGTTGCCGGGCGCAGATCTGGCGGCCGCAGCCGAACGCGCCGAACGCATTCGCGCCGAGATCGCCGGCATGACCGTCGAGGCCGGCGAACGCAGAATCCGACTGACCGTGAGCATCGGCGTGGTCAGTCTTCCGCCGGGTGCGACCAGCAAGGGCCACGACTTGCTGCAATGCGCTGATCAGGCGTTGTATCGGGCCAAGGGCGCCGGTCGCAACCGGGTCGAGTTGTTCGACTGGGCCAAGGGCGATGGCCGTCGCGAATGACTGGAAGATGCCTGGCCATGCACAGCCCGCAGCTCAATCCAGCAGATTTGGACATTTATCTTGTGCCGAGCGCAAGCCGAGCCATGCTTCTGCGCTGTATCCGAAAACCGAAAACCGACTGTGTTTTCACCCCGGCACTCACCGCAGAGCCTGCCGGAACGGCGGGTGCCGGGACAGCACCTCGCCGTAGTCGTCAAGGTGTTGCGCTTCCTGTTCGAGCCATTCGGCGACCGCGCGCCGGAACGGCGGGTCGCGCAGGTAGTGGAAGGAATGGGTACGTACCGGCAGGAAGCCGCGCGCGAGTTTGTGCTCGCCCTGGGCGCCGGGTTCGAAGCGCTGCAAGCCCTGAGCGATGCAGTATTCGATGCCCTGGTAATAGCAGCATTCGAAATGCAGACCGGGGGCATCAAGGTCGCTGCCCCAGTAGCGGCCGTACAGCGTGCCCGCGCCCTGCAGAAACCAGGCCATGGCGCGGCGCTCGCCGCCCAGACGAGCGAATACCACCCGGATTGCCTCCGGCATGCTGCGCGCCAGCTGTCCGAAAAATGCCGCGGTCAGCGCCGGGGTATTGCCCTTGTCGATGAAGGTGCGGGCGTAAAAGCGATGGATGTCGGCGTTCGCCTGGTCGTCCAGATCGGACCCGGACAGGCACTCGAAAGTCCAGCCGGCCGTGACCAGATGCTGACGTTCGTGGCGGATGTTCTTGCGCTTTCTGGCATTGAGCGCGGCCAGAAACGCCGCAAAATCCGGATAGTCACGATTGTGCCAGTGGAACTGCCAGTCGCTGCGCGCGAGCCAGTCCGGAGTCTGTTGCGACAGCCACTGGCTGTCCAGATGGTTGGGAAAGTTGACCTGCGCCGCAGACAGCCCAAGCGCATCGCAATGCGTGGCCAGTGCCTGCAGTAGTTGTTCCCGCAGACCGTGTTGTCGCTGGTCAGCGGCGACCAGCAGACGCGGGCCGCTGATCGGCGAATACGGCACCGCGCACAGCAGCTTCGGGTAGTAGCGGCCCCCCGCGCGCTGGTAGGCCTCGGCCCAATGCCAGTCGAACACGAATTCGCCGTGCGAGTTGCTCTTGAGATAACACGGCGCGGCCGCGAGCAAGCGCGGGCCATCCCACAGGGTCAGGTGCTGCGGCGTCCAGCCCAGCGCCGGGCGCAGGCTGCCGCTGTTTTCCAGCGCCAGCAGAAACGCGTAGCGGACAAACGGATGATCGTCGGTCAGCAACCGATCCCAGTCGGCGGCAGCAATATCCTTGATGCCCGGCATCCACTCGATTCGGTAGTTCATCTCAGAGAACCGAGGGCAGCGCGTAGCCCGTAGCCCGGATGCAGCGCAGCGGAATCCGGGGAACGCGCTACGTGCTGAGCATCCCGGATTGACCAGCTCCGCTGTTGCGAGCCGCTGCGCTTCATCCGGGCTACTTGCTACCGTGCCTGTGCGTAATCGAGAAACTGCATCGGTGACATCGGCCGGGCGAACAGGAAGCCCTGGGCCAGCCGCGTGCCCTGGTGCAGAAGAAAGCTGCGCTGGATCTCGGTCTCCACACCCTCGGCGATGACATTGATACCAAGCGACTGGGCGATGCGAATGATCGCTTCGCAAATCGCCGTGTCGGCGGTGTTGGCCGGGATTCCCTGCATAAAATGGTGGCTGATCTTGATCCCGGAAAACGGTAGCTTGCGCAGATAGTTGAGCGCACTGTACCCCTCGCCGAAATCATCGATTACCAGTGACACGCCGAGGGCGATCAGGCGATTGAAGACTTCCAGCGTATCCGGCACGTCCTCGATCAGCACGCGTTCGGTCATTTCCAGTTCCAGTGCGGAGCCGTCCAGAGCAAAATCCTGCAAGGCCCTGGCCACGGTTTCCGGCAGTTCCTCACCGAGAAACTGGCGGTAGGAGACATTGACCGCAATTCGCGGTAGCGCCAGACCCTGGTCGCGCCAGTCGCGCAGTTGCCGGCAGGCTTCGTAAATTACCCAGGCGCCAATACGCACGATATCGCCGGTATTTTCGGCGTGATTGATGAAGCGGTCAGGGGGTGTCTCGCCGAGCAGGCGATTGTTCCAGCGCAACAAAGCTTCCGCAGCAAGCACCTGGCCGGTGGCCAGATCGACCTGGGGCTGGAAGGCCAGGCTGAATTCCTGATTGTCGAGTGCCCGCCGCAACTGCGTCTCGATCAGCAGTCGATCAGTGAGCGATTGCGCCAGCACCGGCGTGAACGCCTGCCAGTTGTTGCGGCCACGGCGCTTGGCATCGGCCATGGCGGCGTCGGCGTTGGTGATCAGTTCCTGAAAATCACGTCCATCCGCGGGAAAGCCGGCGATGCCGATCGAGGCAGTAATGCTGAACTCTTCGGTCTGATGCGGGAACGGCGCCGAGAATGCCTCGGTAATGGCCACCGCCAAGTCACGCGGTAGGGCAGGGTCGGTGCAGGCCGGAATCAACACCATGAATTCGTCGCCGCCGAAGCGGGCGACCACGCCACCCTCGCCAACCACCTGGCTCAGCCGTCGCGCAGCGGCCAGCAGCAGCTCATCGCCCGCGCTGTGGCCGAGCAAATCGTTGATGACCTTGAAGCGATCCAGGTCTACGTACAGCAGCGCCGGCCAACGACTGGCAGAGGCCTGTTCGATCGCCTGATTGAGGCGGCGCACCAGGTCGTCGCGGTTGGGCAGGGCGGTCAGCGAGTCGGTCAAGGCCTGGCGCTGGAGGTGCAGCTCGAACCGCTTCCGCTCGGTGATGTCCTGGGTGACGCCGATGATCGATCCGGTGCGGCCCATGCGCGTCTGCGCCTGACCGAGCACGCGCAGCCAGTGCCGGCGTCCGTTGGCGTCGGTCATGCGTAGCTGCAGATCGAAGGGCTGGCCGCCGGACTGGGTCGCGGCCATCGCCTGGCGCATGCGTTCGGCGTCGCTCGGCACCAGGAAACGCAGACAGTCCTCGAGGCTCATCGGTAGCGAAGGCGGCACCGCGTGCAGACGGTAGATCTGATTGCTCCAGTACATGTGACCGCCGTTGAGGTCGGCCTCCCAGCCACCAATCGCGGCCAGCCGCTGGACCTCATCGAACAGCAGCGACTGCCTCTTCAGTTCGGTGACATCGCTGAATACCGTGGTGACCTGGAACGGATCGACGTCGTGATTGTGAAACTGCGGCAGCGCCGTGCAGGTGAACCAGGAATAGCTGCGGTCGTTCGGATTGAATGCGCCGAGCACGCAGGCATCGACCCGCCGGCCAGTGCGCAGCGCAACGTAGGGCGGCAACTCCGATTGCGTCATGTGGGTGCCGTCGGCGTGCATGAACAACCACAATCGCGGCTCGAAATTGAGGTGGATCATGGCGATCTCGCTCAACCCGAGCATGCGTTCCGCGGCCGGGTTGGCCGACAGCACGTTGCCACGCCGATCCTGCACGATCACGCCCTGGTCGACCGCGTCGAACAGTTCGCGGTAGCGCTGTTCCGATTCGCGCACCGCCGCTTCCGCGTGCAGGCGGGCACTGATGTCGCGGGCGATGGCGACCACGCGCGGTTGGTCGCCATCCAGGAACAGGTTCGAGTGCACCTCGACCGGAAATCGACTGCCGTCACTGCGCACATTCTCGGTGGTGACGGTAAAGCGCTGACCGGGTTGATGATTGCGCCAGACCTGGTCGATCCGGTCCGGCGGCAAACCCGGATTCAGATCCAGCAGACCGAGTGTCTTCAAGGTCGCCAGGTCGTAGCCATAACTCTCGGCGGCGGTCTTGTTGGCTTCAATAATGCGACCCTGGCGATCATGCACCGTGACCGCGTCGGGGACCGCGTCGAGCAGGCTGCGGTAACGCGAATCCAGCCCTTCGATTTCCTGCAGCAGGCGCTGCAGACGCTGTTGCGCATCGTCGATCGCGTGCGCCTCGGGCGAGTCCGGAGGCAGGTCGGTGAAGACCTGGCCCAGCCGTTCCATCGCCTGTTCGCAGTTTTCGCGTAGGTGTGGGGGCAGAGCATAGATGTCGTCCTGGGTGACCAGCTTCATCGAATCCCCTGCAGTCGGTCCCGCCCGGTCGTTGCCGACCAACATCGCGGCCGGCCATTGCCGGCCAGACCCGTGTAGCCTACTCGGTCGCTCAGGGAAAAGTCCTGCGCTGCACTTCGCCAACTCGCAGACCCTTCGGGTGCCAGCGGCAGGGTGTCAGGCGGACCGGCATCCGCGAGCGCCTGCGGCCTACACTACGCCGTTCAACTCGCATTCCGCAAGTTGCACCAAAGCCGACAGCGGCTGGTCGGACTGGACAAAGGCAAGCAATTGTTCCGGGTCGATCGGCCGGCCCGGGCGCGGCGCAGACAAGTGCGCAGCCAGCCGCTCGGCCAGCCCGGCGACGTCAGCGACGATGTCGTCGATGGCCCCAACGGCCCGCAGCAGGGCGGCACTCTGGCGCCCACGCATGGCGCGACCTGGGCAGCTCACGATCGGCAAACCGACCCGCAGTGCGTCCAGACTGGTGTTGCCCCCCGACCAATGCAAGCTGTCTTGCATCACGTCGCAACTCGCCAGCAATTGTAGAAAATGCTCGCGCGAGGTCATCGGCTGCCAGCACAGCCGCTGGTACGTCTGGCCCAGACTGGCCTTCAGTCGTCGTTCCAGCAAGCGTCGGTGACCGGCCGAGGCGGGTGAGAAAAGCAGTAGCCGTGCCGCCGGAACCGCTGCCAGCACCGCGGCGATCACCGCGTCGTTGTCCGGGTGGAGCTTGAACGCCGACTGCGGAAGCACCATCAGTGGACCGCCCGGCAGGCCAAGTTCGGCACGGCTGCGGGGTGCCGGCAAGTCGGGCAATGGGTAACGGGTGCCGAGGCCGGGCAGGCAGAGCAGGCGCTCGCGATAGTGTTCGCTGGACCCCGCCGGCTCCATCGCCGCCACGCTCAGATAGGCATGGATGCTGGGCAGTCCGGAACTGACCGGGTGCCCCCAGGCCATCCATTGCCGACGCGCCAGCGGCAATGCCGCCAAAGGCAGGATACGCGCGTCCATGCCGATCTCCGGATACACGGCCAGATCCAGATCGAGCGCACGGATGGCGCTCGCCGCCAGATCCGGGTCGGCATCGAGCCGGTGCAGCTTGGCACCATGGCCGGCCAGACGATCGGTGAATGCGTCGAAGCGCGGACCTACCGCCAGCACGTGGGTGTCGAAACCGGCACCGGCCAGCGCCCCGATCCAGCTCGCGAAGTAATGCCCGACGGTGCAGTCGTACCAGTTACCGGAAATCAGCCCGACCCGGGCGCGGCCGGCGCGCCTTTGCCCCGGCGGATCGGCCAGGTCGGGCCGCAAGACGGCGGCCGCGCGGCACAGCCAGTCGCCATAACGTGATTGCAGTTCGCGGTCGTTCTGGCCCTGATAGGCGAGCAGAAAATTGCTCCACACCAGTTGCTTCAAACCGCCCGCAAGTCGCCGCAGTCGTGCCGGTGGAAATTCTGCTTCTAGTTCGCCAATGCCGTGGGCAAAGCGCACTCGCGCCGCCTCGATTTCGGCCACCGACTGCGGCACTGTGGGCAGGGCCAGCCGGGTGGCCAGCCACACCGGCAGTCGGTCCTGACTGCCCACGATCGCATCGGTGGCAGCATGGAAAGCGGGCA
>JBGSKT010000408.1:0-1509 GCA_041741075.1 Lysobacterales bacterium | reverse complement strand
GTTGCCGCTGTCGGCCAAGCTGCACCTCACGCCGCGCCGCCACCGCCGTCGCCACCTTGGCCCCGGCCTCGGCCAACGCATCCCTGTCGGGCACACTGATCAGCACCCGGCTCTCGATCACCAGTTCGCGAAACGCCAGCGCGTTCATGCGCCGGAACATCGGAATGCGGCTCTGGTACAGGGCGAGGATTTCCTCGACCCCGGCAGCATAAGGCAGCGCGGCGAACTGCAACGCGAGCAGGGCATGATCGACCGGCTCGACCGCCACCCCGTGGATCGTATCGACCACGTCCTGACCCTGGTTCATGGCCTGCTTGATCAGCGGGTAGCCGGCCAGCGAACCGACGATGTAAAGCCCCGGCACATTGGATTCGTAGCGCGGGCTGAGTTCGGGCAGAGCATCCTTGCGCTCGCTCGGGAAACGCACCCCGCAGGCCTCGACGAAGCGCCGCGGCGGCACCCCGCCCAGGCGCGCGATCACCCGGTGGCAGCGGATCGGCTTGATACCGGACGGCGTAGCCAGTTGCACCACCGCCAGGCCATCGTCTGCCCGCGGTTCGATCGCCTTGATGCTGCTGCCGTAGTGGCAATGCAGATCGACCGTCTTGTTGTTGATCGCGGCCAGAATCGCGTTCAGATTGCCTTTCTTGGCGCGGCTGAACTCGTCGCGACGATTGACGATGATCACCGAATTCTGCCGCGCCAGGCCGAGCGCATTCTCGATCGCCGAATCGCCGGCGCCGACTACCATGATCGTTTCGTTGCGGTATTCGCCGGGGTCGTCGAGCTGGTATTGCACCAGGCCTTCATCCTCGCCCGGCACACCGAGCTTCTGCGGATTTCCTTCGGTACCGATCGCGAGCACCACGTGGCGCGCGCGGATTTCCTCACCATTGCCAAGGCGCAGCACGAAATCACCGCGCTGGCCGCTGATCCCGACTACTTCCGCACCATAGCGGACGTTGATCCGGGCCGCGCCGATATCCTGCTGCCAATGACCGAGGATGGCCTCGCGTTGACCCGAGCGGAAGCGCAGTGGGCTGCGCAGGTCCAGAAACCCGGGCTCGTCCATGACGAACTTGCCCTTCTGGTAGCGGTGGATGGTCTTGGCAAAGGTGCCGAATGCCTCCAGCAGGATATGTGACGCCGCGGCATCCACATCGGCGCGGGCGTCGTAACCGGCGGCGCGGGCCGCGGCACTGAGCCCGTCCGGCCCGGACCCAACGATCGCGATCTGATAGACAGCGCCCGCTTCCCGCATGCCCCAATCCCCTGGCCTTGATCCTGGAAAACACCCGAATGAAGGTGATCGGCGCCACTTGCGCGCGCCAATTCACTGGCCGGCATACCTTAGCCGGTATTACCTACCTGCGCATTGACTTGCGCGGGAGTCGGGAGTCGGGAGTCGGGAGTCGGGAACTGTGGGAGCGACGGAACGTCGCGACTGTCGGATCTGGCGAGACCTGTGGGAGCGACGGAACGTCGCGACTGTCATCGGAGTCAGCAGTC
>JBGSKT010000407.1:0-2375 GCA_041741075.1 Lysobacterales bacterium | reverse complement strand
GCGATCAGCCCAGGGTCAGCGTCGAACAACCGCTGGTCAGCAGCCTTTGAACCGACCCGCATGCGCCAACCCGAAACACCCGGCCCAAACCGGGCCATGCGATCCTTCCCAAGGAGTACGCCATGTCACTCAACAACGTTGTCACCGCCTTTCTGGCCGATGACTTCCGCCAGCGTACGACCCGCTCGGCGCTGCCCGCAGGCAACCCAGGCAGCGGCGGACGCGAAGCTGGCGCAGAGCGCCGGAATCTGACAGCATCCATTGCCGGTGCATGGGCGAGGGGAGCCTCGATGGCGCAGGACAAGGCAGTTTCGGATCCGTCGGCGACCCCGGTCGACACGACCGTGCAATGCCGGTTGCGCGCCTTCGATGAGATGGCCGACGCGATCTGGATCGTCGCCGCGGACGGTTGCGTGCGTTGCCATAACCTTGCCGCCGGCCAGTTGCAGGAGCTGCGCTGGTGTGGCGCCGGTCGCTTTGGGTCGATGGAGGAAGTAGTGCTGCTTCCCGAACTGCTGGCCCGGGTCGGTGAGTGTGGCCACGATGTTTCCGAATACAGCCTGAGCGACGATCAGACCCAGACGCCGGTGACCCGCAATATCGGTTTGGAAATCCGGCCGCACCTGGGCGCAGATGGCAGCATCGAGCATTACGTGCTGCACGCCCGCGACGTGAGCGAGGAGTGGTGGCGCGAACAGGCCCTGCACGACCGCAACATCGAACTGGAGCGCGCCTACCAGAAGCTCAAGGAAGCGCAGAACCAGTTGCTGCAGTCAGAGAAAATGGCCTCGATCGGACAACTGGCCGCCGGGGTGGCGCACGAGATCAACAACCCGATCGGCTACGTGCATTCCAACCTGGGCACCCTGCTTACCTATGTGACGGCGCTGCTGGCCCTGCTCGACAACTACGACCGCCTGGTCGGGTCGAACCCGGACCTGGATCCGGTGATCCTCGCCCAGATCGACGAACAGAAGCGCCATTTCGATTTCGAGTTTCTGCAGACCGACCTGCCGCAGTTGCTGGCCGAGTCGCGCGAGGGCATCGAGCGGGTCAAGAAGATCGTTCACGATCTGCGCGACTTCTCCCGTGCCGGCGAACTCGACAGCAACGATTGGGTACTCGCGGACCTGCACCAGGGCCTGGAGAGCACGCTGAACATCGTCTGGAACGAGCTCAAGTACAAGGCCGAAGTGATCCGGGATTACGGCGACCTGCCGCGCATCCGCTGTCTGCCGTCGCAGCTCAACCAGGTATTCCTGAATCTGCTGGTCAATGCCGGGCATGCGATCGCCGAACACGGCCGCATCGACATCAGCACCCGGCTGCTCGATGGCGAAGTCTGCATCAGCATCAAAGACACCGGCAGAGGCATGAGTAAAGAACAGATCGGCCGCATTTTCGATCCGTTCTTCACCACCAAACCGGTCGGCAAGGGCACCGGGCTTGGCCTGTCGCTAAGCTACAGCATCATCAGCAAGCACCACGGCCGCATCGAAGTGGACAGCGCACCGGAGCAGGGCAGCACGTTTCGTGTGTTCCTGCCGATCGAAGCCCCCGGCGTCGAGGTCGAGGAGAATCTGTGATGATCAGCATGTCCCTGGGCGAATTGCACGAAGTCGCTGAGATCGAGGTATCGCCGGTGGCGCCACGGTTGCTGCTGGTCGACGACGAGCAGAACATCCTGAGCAGCCTGCGCCGTTCAATCCAGACCATGCCTCCGGCCCTGTTCGGCGGACGGCCGCAGGTCGAAGTGTTCGACGACCCGTTGAAGGCCCTGGCCCGGGCCGGTGAACAGGCCTTCGACCTGGTGATTTCGGATTACCGCATGCCCGGGATCGATGGCGTGGAGTTTCTTAGCCGCTTGATCAAATTGCAGCCGAGCATCGCGCGCCTGATTCTCAGCGGCTATGCCGATATGCAGGCAGTGGTGGCCGCGGTCAACCGCACGCAGATCTGCCGCTTCATCAGCAAGCCCTGGGACGACCAGGCACTGGGCTCGGCGATCGGTCAGGCGCTGGAGAACCGCCGTCTGCAGGTCGAGAACAAGCGCCTGGCCGATCTGCTCCGGGTGCAGCAGGGCGAGCTATCCGCCAGCCGCGTCGCCCTGCAACGGATGGAACAGTTGTACCCCGGTCTGACCCAGGTCAAACGCGATGCCGATGGCGCCATCGAGCTGGATTGGGAAGACGATCCGCCAGCGTGATGCGGGGCCAGCACCGCCGTTGTAGGAGCGACGCAAGCGTCGCGACTGCCCCTTCGATAGCCCGGTCGCGACGCAAGCGTCGCTCCTACGCGGGGCCAGCACCGCCGTTGTAGGAGCGACGCCTGCGTCGCGACTGCCCCTTCGATAGCCCGGTCGCGACGCAAGCGTC
>JBGSKT010000406.1:0-5309 GCA_041741075.1 Lysobacterales bacterium | reverse complement strand
CCCCGCGCTGCCGACAAACCGCGACTCGGGCAGGGCCAGCCATTGCAGTGCGGTCTGGTGGTAGAGCCGGGCCTGGCTGCGCGCATCCAGGTCCAGCGCCTCGACGCCACGGCCGGGATGCTGCTCGCCGAGCGGGAATGGATAGTCGGTGCCGAGCATCACCCGGTCGCCGCCAACCACGTCGATCAGATAACGCAACGCTTGCGGATCGTGCACGCAGGAGTCGAAGAACAGGCGCGGAAAATATTCGCGCGGATTGCGCGGATTATCGACCGCGACCAGATCCGGGCGCATGCGAAAGCCATGCTCGATGCGGCCGATCGTGTACGGAAAGGAACCTCCGCCATGGGCAAAGCACACGCGCAGGCGCGGCAGCCGTTCGAGCACGCCGCCAAAGATCAGCGAACAGGCCGCGCGCGATTGCTCGGCCGGCATGCCGACCAGCCAGGGCAGCCAGTATTTCGGCATCTGCGCAGCACCCATCATGTCCCAGGGGTGGACCAGGATGGCCGCTTCCAGGTCCTGCGCCGCCTGGAAGAATTCGAACAGCTCCGGCGCGTCCAGATTCCAGTCGCCGACATGCGAGCCGATCTGCACCCCGTTCAGGCCGAGCTGGTCGATGCAGCGCTCCATCTCCTGCACCGCCAGCCGCGGCGATTGCAGCGGCACCGTGCCCAGTGCCGCGTAATGGCGCGGATGGCTGCGGCACAGCTCGGCCTGGTGATTGTTCAGGTGCTGGTGCAGCTCCAGCGCCTGGTGCGGTTTGGCCCAGTACGAAAACAGCACCGGCACGGTCGAGACGACCTGGACCTGCACGCCGAACTGGGCGTACTCGGCAATGCGCAGCTCGGCATCCCAGGTGTTCGGCCCGATCTCGCGGAAGAACCGGCCGTCCTTGTAGATCCGGTGGCGGCCGTGATCGTGATGGATCACCGCAAAGCGTTCGTCGCCGTACTTCTCGGCCAGGTTCGGCCAGGTCTCCGGCAGGATGTGGGCGTGGCTGTCGATCTTCAGCATCGCTGTAGTGTAGGGCGAATGGCCAGGCTGCTGTCCTCAATCCTCAATCCTCAATCCTCAATCCTCAATCCGTCGTCCCGGCGGAAGCCGGGACCCAGTAGGTGGGGCGCTGTGCCGTCAGAACTGGGCCCCGGCTTCCGCCGGGGCGACGGCTTTTTTCCCCAATCCTCAGTCCTCTGTCTTCTGATCCGGGTGCAACGCGCCGCAGCCTTGGCAACGGCGGTGTTCGAACGTGCCGTAAAAGCGTGCGAACACGGCGGGAAACTGGTTTTCTATGTCGGTCAGCGCAAAGCGTTCCTGGTACAGCAGTTGATTGCAGGCCGGGCAGTACCAGCGCAGTTCATCCAGCTCGTGCGGCAGGCGTCGGCGTTCGATCACCAGGCCGACCGAGCCGGCGCGGCGTTGCGGTGAGTGCGGAATGCCGGGGGCCAGGTAATACATTTCGCCGGCGACAATCGGGATGTCGCGGACTACGCCCTGGTCCTGGATGCGCAAAACCATCTCGCCTTCGAGCTGGTGGAAGAACTCCGGCCCTTGCTCGACGTGGAAGTCGTGGCGCTGGTTGGGGCCACCGACGATCATCACGATGAAGTCGCCGTCGACAATGCATTTATTGCCGACCGGCGGCTGCAGCAGGTGCCGATGCGCCGAGATCCAGGCATGCAGGTTGATTGCCTCGCTCATGTCAGGTTCCGTGCGGCAATGTGGCGATGCACTTCAGTTCGATCGCGATCGGGGTTGGCAGGGCGCTGATGCCGAGCGTGGTCCGGCACGGCTGGGTAGCGCCGAAATACTCGGCATAGATGCGGTTGTAGGCGGCAAAGTCGCGCGCCATGTCGGTCAGCAACACGGTCACATCGAGCAGATCCTCCCAGTGCGCACCGCTCGCTTCCAGCACCGCGCGCACGTTGGCGAAAACCTGGTGGCACTGCTGCTCGATATCGTAGTCAAGCAGTCTGCCATCTTCATCGTAGATATTGCCCGGGATCTGGTGGTTGCCCGGGAGGCGCGGCCCGACCCCGGACAGGAACAGCAGGTTGCCGCAGCGGCGGGCGTGCGGGTAGGCACCGACCGGTGACGGTGCGTTCGGGCTGTCGATGCGCTCAGTCATGGCCGGGCCCACGCTGCTGCAGGCGATCGAGGGCGGCACGGTAGCGCGCACCGCGCTCATCATTGTTGGCGAGGCTGATGCCAAGATCGTGCAGGTGGCCATCCAGCAGACTGTAGATCAGTCCGTGCACGGCGAGCGGCTGGCCACGCGTCCAGGCGTCCTGCACCACGGTGGTCTGGCAGGTGTTCACGACCTGCTCGATCACGTTCAGTTCGCACAGATGGGCATGGCGCAGCGTTTCGCTGTCGCGGGCTTCGACCCGATCGCGGTGTTTGTCGAGCACGTCGCCGACATGGCGTAGCCAGTTGTCGACCAGGCCGTGGCGCTCGCCGCTGACCACCGCCTGCACCCCACCACAGCCGTAATGGCCACAGACGATGATCTGCTCGACCTTGAGCACATCGACCGCGAACTGCAACACCGACAGGCAGTTCAGGTCGGCGTGCACGACCACGTTGGCGACGTTGCGGTGTACGAAGATCTCACCGGGATTGAGATCGAGTATCTGGTTGGCCGGTACCCGGCTGTCCGAGCAGCCGATCCACAGGTAGCGCGGTGCCTGCAGGCGCGACAGTTGCTTGAAGAACTGCGGGTCGTCGGCGCGCACCCGTTCGGCCCAGCGGTGATTGCGCGCAAGCAATGACTTCAGGTCAGACATGGTCGGCTCCGGGGGCGATCTGCACACAGACATTTCTGGCTTCGGTGAAGAAGCGCATCGCTTCGAAGCCACCTTCGCGGCCAATCCCGGACTGGCCGACGCCGCCGAATGGGGTGCGCAGGTCGCGCTGCATCCAGCAGTTGATCCAGACGATACCGCAGTCGATCGCGGCCGCCAACCGGTGGGCGCGATCGAGATCGCGGGTCCACAGTTGCGCCGCCAGACCATAGTCCGAGGCATTGGCCAGACGCAATGCGTCGGCCTCATCCTCGAACGGTTGCACGGTCAGCACCGGGCCGAAGATTTCCTGCTGATTGCAGGCCGCGTCCATCGGCAGTCCCTCGATGATGGTTGGCGCGATGAACCAGCCGTCGGCACAGCGGCCGGGCAGACGCAGTGCTTCGCCGCCGCAGAGCACGCGGCCGCCTTCGCTGCGGGCCCGCGCAATCACCGCCAATACCTTGTCGAAATGCTGCTGCGAGGCGAGCGCGCCGATCCGGGTGCCGGGTTGCTCCGGGTCGCCGACGCTGAGCGCGCCGGCCGCCGTGACCAGGGCGTCGCGCAGCTCCGGATAAAGGCTGCGCTCGATCAGCAGGCGCGAACCGCACAAGCAGATCTGCCCGGCGTTGTGGAACGCGGAGCGCAACAGGGTGTCAACCAGCGTCGTTCGGGGCGCATCGGCGAACACCAGCACCGGATTCTTGCCGCCGAGTTCCAGCGACATTTTCTTCAGCGCCGGCCCGCAATGCGCCGCGATCTGGCGACCGACCGTGGTACTGCCGGTGAAACTCACCGCCTTCACCGCCGGGTGTTCGACCAGGGCCCGGCCGATGCCGGCACCGTGGCCGTGCAGGATGTTCAGCACGCCGACCGGAAAACCGATCCGCTGCAAAAGCTGGCCCAGACGATCGGCGCTGGCCGGGGTAATTTCCGATGGTTTCGCGATCACCACATTGCCAGCGGCGAGTGCCGGCGCGATCTTCCAGCTCAACAGATACAGCGGCAGATTCCATGGCGAGATGCAGGCGACCACGCCCAGCGGCTGGCGCAGGGTGTAGTTGAGCAGGGCGCCGTCGTGGTGCGATTCGCTGGCGAACTGGCTGGCGGCGGCGGCAAAGAAACGGAAATTGCTGACCGCGCGCGGAATCTCGATGTCGCGGGTCTGCCACAGCGGCTTGCCGGTATCGCGCGACTCGGTTTGGGCAAAGCCATCCAGGTCGTCCTCGATCGCCTGGGCGATGCGTTCCAGCCAGCGCGCGCGCGCGGCCAGTGGCAAGCTCTGCCAGCCGCCCTGGGCCGCGGTCGCTGCGGCGATGGCGTGTTCAAGATCGACCGCCGTGCTGTCGGCGACTTCGGCATAACGAGTGCCGGTGGCCGGGTCGAATACCGGCAGCCAGCGATCCTGCGCTGGGGCAAGTGCCTGGCCGGCACAGAAATGGGAAAATCGGGTCGCGGACATGGCGGCACTTTAGCGGTTTGGGGCGCGGAAGTTGGGGTCTGGGGCCGTCGCCAGCCTACCCCACGATAACTGCCCTCAAGCAGGCACCACTGCACTAAACTGGGAGTTCCTTGGAGGAGAACCCGCATGACCGTCTGTCCCGTTGCGTTGGCTGTGGGTTGCAAGAAGTGTGTGATTTTCGGCATCTGTCCGCTCAAGTCGGTGATCGGCGACCAGGCCGCGCCGCCGGCAAAGGCCAAGCCGGCAGGCAACTCCAGACGGCGCCGGAAATAGTCCGGGCGGCGGCAAGGCGGCATCTCCGGCGGCGGATTGCGGATGGCGGTCGCTGCCGCGGCCCGCACCCTGCGGCTGAGGTGGTTTTTTTTCTGCCGGTCCCGTGCTAATTTCGGCCACGCTGAGCTTGCGAGTCGCTGGTTTGGGGCAAGGGGTCCGTGCGGTTTTGCCTACCGGTTTCGGTATTGGCAGCGCGGACACCATTGATCTGGTCAATTCGAAGTTCCCGCAATCCCAGCAGGTCGGCATCCACATTCTGGGTGTACGGGTGGTTATATTTTTCGGAGATGGATCAATGTCGTCTGATCGTGAGGAAGGTACCGTCAAGTGGTTCAATGATGCGAAGGGCTTCGGCTTTATCGCGCGTGAGGGTGGGGCGGATGTGTTCGTGCATTTTCGCGCCATCCAGGGCAGCGGCTTCCGCTCCCTTCAGGAGGGTCAGAAAGTGAGCTTCAAGGTAGTGCAGGGCCAGAAGGGCATGCAGGCCGAGGAAGTGATGCCGGCCTGAGCCGATTGGCGCAACAGAAAAAACGCCGGAGCAATCCGGCGTTTTTTTTTACTGCGGTCGGGGCTGCAAACCAGTAGTGGATCGGTCAGCGACAAGCCTTGCCGGCGCGCTCCGCAGCGGCGCTGTGGCTGGTGCCCAACTCCGAAAACCGGCCACCGGCACCGGTCGGTTCACCCGCGCCCGAAGGTCAGGGCGCGGTCGGAAGTTGCGCGAGCGCGGTCTCGATACGCTGGTCCAGCCGCGCCCGTTCGGCGCAATCACCGCTCAGCGCCAGCCATTCCAG
>JBGSKT010000405.1:0-3093 GCA_041741075.1 Lysobacterales bacterium | reverse complement strand
TTGTTGTTTCTGTATCGCGAGGTGCTGGAAACCGAGCTGCCGTGGATGGACGATATCCGCCGCGCCAAGCGACCGGAACGGTTGCCGGTGGTTCTCAGTCGCGAGGAGGCGGGCGCGCTGCTCGGCGAACTGTCCGGCAGTCGAAGCCCTGGACACCCACAATTCCAAAAATTCCAGAAGCCCTGGACACCCACAATTCCAAAAATTCCAGAAGCCCTGGACACCCACGAAGCCCTGGACACCCGACGAAGCCCTGCGAAGCCCTGGACACCCACAATTCCAAAAATTCCCGGCCCCATTCCAGCCATACGTCCACTTTCGGTCCTATCCGGAAAAGTGGGTGTCCCGGTCCCCAGAAGCCCTGGAAAAGCCCTGGACACCCACAATTCCGAAAATTCCCGGCCCCATTTCAGCCATACGTCCACTTTCGGTCCTATCCGGGAGCGAGAACGCAGAGAACGCAGGACACTCAGTTTTCCAGAGCGCAGCCCGGTTGTTTGCCGAAAGAGTGGGTGTCCGAAATCATCTCCGAAATCATCCCCTGCCCTGCACGAAGCCCTGGAGACAAAGCCCTGGAAGGTCGCGGCGGCGCTCGATAGCGGTCGCTGCGGCCAGCATTCGACGCAATGCGCTGCGCTTACTGCGCTCTACCTCACTGCGCATCGCGAGTAGTGAGCTACGCACTGCTGCCTGACCCCGACTGGCGAGGCCAACACACCAACCGCACCCGCTATTTCCAATCCGAAATCCGGAGTCCATCAACTTCGGCGAAGTGCGCGTCGCGCGTCCACAGTTCCGCGTTGTGCTCAAGCGCGTGACTGGCAATCCAGGCGTCGTTGGTCGGGATTTTCCGACCCATGCGCCGCAGTTCCGCAGACAGCGACCCATATCGATGTGTTGTGGCCCGGGTGATCGTCAGAAAATCTACGTAAGGCTCAGCAAGAAATTCATCGAGTGTCGCCAAATTTTTTGCATAGCGGTTGCCGTGACGAAAACCGTATTCGAGTTCTCCGACGACGATTGACGACATCAGTACGCGTTCGGCAGACGCGAGCCGCTGCAGCAGACCCCGTTCTCCTCGCACCAATGCGGTGTAGGCGTTGGTATCGAGCATGGCGATCACGGCTGAAGGTCGATATCTGTTTGGCGCGCGGCCGCAACGGCTTTGTCGATAGCCTGCACATCGCCGATGCTCATGCGCCCGGCAAAACGGCTGAGCGCATCACCAATTGGCCGTGTCGAACTAAATCCACTCTCCAGTCCGGCGCCGCGCCGCATAAGTTGCAGTGCTGCCTTGTTGAGCGATGTGGCATTTCGCCGGGCCAGGTCGCGGAGCCGCTTTTCCAGTTCCGAATCAAAACCGCGTAACGTGATTTGAGTCATATCAATCTCGAATGAGTCACATGACTCATACTGACTCACTCGGCGTGTTCGCGTCAACAGCGCGTAGCCCGGAAGAAGCGCAGCGGATTCCGGGAGCTCATCACCCGCGCCTACCGTCGCGACTGCGGGCAAAACGGCGGGCAAAACGGCGGGCAAAACGGGAGGCAAAACGGGACACCCACTCTTTGGGGGGCAAAACGGGACACCCACTCTTTGGGCGGCAGAACGGGACGGCAGAACGGAACGGCAGAACGGGACACCCACTCTTTGCACAGGTATAGGCAGAACGGGGCAGAACGGGACACCCACTCTTTGCACAGGTATCGCGACGCTCACGCCTTACCGGCCACGCCCTGTGACCGGCGCTCGGCGTCGGTCACGATGCCGTGGTCGCTGGTATGTGTTCGAAGGTTGGCTATTGCGACCGCGGCGTGGGGCCGCGGGCGACAAGTCGCGCGCCGATCGACCGGTCTTGACGGTCCGTGTGTCGATCTACCGCCAATCAGCCGGTTTCGCTCGCGGCCAATCCGCGCGCAGCACCGATGCCCTGCAACCAGCGCTGGCCCATGGCGCTGGCCTTGGCGATCAACTGCTCGACGCTGCCGATGGCGCGGTGAAAGTCGGAGCCGACCGCCTGCACCTGTCGCGTCCAGTGCTGGGCCTGTGGACCGAACTTGGCCAGGGCCGGCGGTGCCGGTCCGCGGATTGCGCCAAGTTTGCCGGGGTGCAACTGACGGCCGGTCCAGTCGAGCAGTTGCAGGTATTCGGCCAAGTTCAGGCCGAGCACGCCCCGGCCCGGGATGCCGGCGATCGGGCCCAGGGCCAAGCGCGATTGCGCGGGTGACTTCTCGATGTTGGCCAAACGGCGCTTGGCGCTGGTGTGATGGGCGTCTGCCAATGTGTCGCACAGTTGGGCCCGTACCGGATTCAGATCGACATAGGCCATGGCCGCGAGCACGGCCCGGTCATCGAGCAGCACCTGGCAGTGGTACCGCCCTTCCCAGAAGCGGCCCGTGCACTGGTCCTCGCGATTGGCCCGACGCGCGATCGGTTCGGACAGGCAGCGCATCAGCCAGGACAAATCGGCCAGCCGTGCCCGCAGCGTCGCAATGCGTTCGGGCTGGCCGGTCAGCGCCTGGATGCGCTGTTTGTGTGCGATTTCCGATTCTTCGGCGCGGGGAAACAGTCGGAGCCAGCGCCCGGCCACCTCCGCATCGGACCAGCCCGCGGCCACCTCGGGCAGCAACTGCACGACCAGATGCAGATGATTGCTCATCACCGCATAACCCCAGACCGCGACCGCGAACAGCTCGGCCAGCGCATGCAATCGATCCTCAACCCACGGCCGGCGATGCTCGAAGGATCGCCCGCTGTAGGCATCCTGCCCACACAGGAAGGCGCGTCGAACGCAGCGCGATACGCAGTGATAGGTGCCGGGAGCACCGGGCGGAACCAGTTGGCGGCGTGGATAGGTCATGCCGTACAGACTGCCGTATCGGCCTTACCTCGACATCGGGGAAACGCTGAATCTTGGGTGGGAAATTTCGTAAGAGTGGGTGTCCTGGGCTTCCCGGCACATGATCGTTGCGATAGGCAAGATCCCGGTCCGCCGAATACGCAGACAGTTCATCGCAGAACACGCTGTAACCGATGCCGTCTTCATGCTGATCGCGGTACTCGCTCCACAACAATCGTCGCGTCACCCCTTTG
>JBGSKT010000404.1:0-7858 GCA_041741075.1 Lysobacterales bacterium | reverse complement strand
CTGCAGTCGCGACGTTCCGTCGCTCCCACATTGGATCTACCCGCTTCACCACTCCCGTCTCACCACTCCCGTCTCACCACTCCAGTCTCACCACTCCCGTCTCACCACTCCCGTCTCACCACTCCCGTCTCACCACTCCCGTCTCCCGTCTTCCGTCATCCGTCTCCCGCCCCCCGCAACAGCCAAGCCATCACCGCTTTCTGCACGTGCAGGCGGTTTTCGGCCTCGTCGATCGCCTTGCAGCGGGGTGAATCCATCACCGCGTCGCTGGCCTTGATGTTCCTTCGGAGCGGCAGGCAATGGCTGAACACGGCATTCCGGGTCAGCGCCATCTTGGCTTCGTCGACCATGAAATGCCGGAACTGTTCGCGCAGCGGCAACTCTTGCGTCCAATCGCCAAAATACGGCAACGCGCCCCAGCTCTTGGCATAGACCACATCGGCGTCGCGATAACTGCTGTTGATGTCGTGTGAAACGGTCAGCGTGCCGCCGCTCTCGGCGGCGTTGTTGCGGGCCAGTTCCAGGTAGCGCGGATCGAGCAGGTAATCCGCGCTCGGGCACAGCAGGGTGACGTCGAAACCCAGCCGGGTCGCGATCAACAGCGCCGAATTGGCCACCGCGGTGTTCAGCGGCTTCGGGTGATAGGTCCAGGTCAACACGTACTTGCGGCCGCGGGTCTCACCCAGTTGCTCTCTCAGCATCAGCGCGTGCGCAAGTTCCTGGCAGGGGTGGGTGATCGTCTCCAGGTTGATCACCGGCACCGTGGCGTGCGCGGCGAACGCCTTCAGCACGCGGTCCTCGCGGTCGATATTCCAGTCGACGAACTTGGGAAAGGCGCGCACCCCGATCAGATCGCAGTAGCGCGACAGCACCCGCGCCACTTCGCTGATGTGCTCCTCGGGCTCGCCGTCCATCACCCGCCCCGGTTCGAATTCGATGCCCCAGGCGTCCTTACCCGGCTGCAGCACCACCGCCTGCCCGCCCAACTGGAACGCGCCGATCTCGAACGAACTGCGCGTGCGCATGGACGGATTGAAAAACACCAGGGCGATGCTGCGTCCGGCCAACTGCCGACCGAGCGGCGCCTGCTTGAACGCCGCCGCGGCGCCGAGCAGCTCATCGATCTCGGCGCGACTCAGGTCGTTGCTGTTGAGGAAATGACGCAGCGGTTGGCGCTTGGGATCGGTCATGGCGGGAACTCGGCTTCGGATGGGGACCAGGATATCGACAGCAACAAAAAACCCGGCGCGACGGCCGGGTTTGCGAAAACCTTCAGGATCAAACCGGGGCCGGGTTCAGAATGGTTCGGTTCGGCGCGCGCGCGAAGTCATGCCCGACGCCATGCGCGCGGCGGACTGAAAGTTGGCGATCAGAAAAGCGAGCGAGTCCATGGCCGAAGACACTAGCGCCGGCGCGTCGAGCTGTAAAGGGCGGTAGCGACTGTAGGAGCGACGGCACGTCGCGACTGCCTCCACGATCGACAGTCGCGACGTGCCGTCGCTCCTACAACGTCGGCAAGCACTCTTCCAAACTTTACCCGCCGACGCAGCGGCGTAGCTGGTGTTGGCACCGTAGAATGCGGGACAGCCCGATAGCGCTCGGGACGCTGGCCCACCATGAATGCCGTAGAAATCGAACAGGCTCTATCGGAACTCGCCCGGCAAGCCTTTGACGGCGCGGTGTTCCCTTACGCCTTCCTGGCCGCCTTCGGCAGCAAGGACACCGCCCTCAAGCGGCTACGGGCCGGCAACAACAACGCCTCGGATGTGCCCGGCGGCGTGCTGCTGCGCAACCAGATTCATATCGCCGTCAGTGCATCCGGCGCCGTGGGCGAAGCGCTCGCTGCCTTGCGCGCCAGCCCGGCCACGGCCAAGGCCAAGGCCAAGTTCATCCTCGCCACCGACGGCCAGACGCTGGAAGCCGAAGCGCTGGCGAGCGGCGAAACTATCGCCTGTGCCTACGCCAACTTCGCCGACCACTTCGGTTTCTTCCTGCCGCTGGCCGGCATCTCCACCATCCAGGAGATCAAGGACAACCCGGTCGACGTGCGCGCCACCTGGCGGCTGAACAAGCTCTACGTCGAACTGCTGAGCGCCAACCCGGACTGGGCCAGGGACGCCCGCCGCGCCGACATGAACCACTTCATGGCCCGGCTGATCTTCTGCTTCTTCGCCGAAGACACCGACATCTTCAACGGCAGCGGCCTGTTCACCCAGACCGTGGACCGGATGAGCGAGCGCGACGGCGCCAACACCCATGCGGTGTTGTCCGAGCTGTTCCGTGCCATGGACATCAAGCTGGCCGAGCGCACGAATGCCCAGCCCCGGCTGCCGAACTGGGCCAATGGATTGCCCTACGTCAACGGTGGCCTGTTCGCCGGCCGCGCGGACGTGCCGCGCTTCACCCGCATGGCCCGCAGCTATCTGATTCATGCCGGCAATTTGAACTGGAAGCAGATCAATCCCGACATTTTCGGCAGCATGATCCAGGCCGTGGCCGACGACGAAGAACGCGGCGCGCTGGGCATGCACTACACCAGCGTGCCGAACATCCTGAAGGTGTTTAACCCGCTGTTGCTCGACGACCTGCGCGCCGCGTTGAACGAGGCCGGCGACAACAAGGCCAAGCTGCTCAACCTGCGCAAGCGCCTGTCGGCAGAGTCCTTGGCCCGGCACATTCAGCGCGATGCCGCGAGTGCCAAGCGCACGTTGGAGGCGTTGACCGAAGCGGGTCTGGTTGAAGCGCACGGCAATACGCGCGGGCGCAGCTACACCCTGTCGGCTTCGGTGTATTCCGTGGTGAGCGACAAGGCCGCCTATACCCGCCAGGTTGGCTTCGGCCCGATTCAGCATGAGCAAATGGTGCTGAGCTACATCCGCCAACACGGGCAGATCAAACGGGCGGAGGTGATGGATTTATGCCGATTGACCGAGGGGCAGGCCAAAGAGCTTCTGCGTCGTCTGGTGGCTTCACACATGATCGAATTGCTTGGCGCGGGGCGGGCTTCAATGTACGTCGAGTACGCAGGCCCTGCCCAGGCGTGACCCTTGAAATCGGATGGAATCGGATGGAATCGGATGCGCAAAGGGTTCTGATTCCGGGTTTTCCGAGCAGGCATTACCCTGCTGGGGCGCACCCTGTCGCACCATTATGAGTCCTGCTAGATAGCCCATCCTCTCTGAGCGAACGCGATGAACTCCACGACCAACCCGACCAACGCCTGCACCGTGCCGTCGGTATCGATCACCACGGCGCGTACCGGGGCTTCCAGCCAGGCCAATGCGCTGGGCATGCGCGCCATGCAGGAGCGTGCCTGGGCCAAGCGCGGCGAGCCGTACTTGTTGATCAAGTCGCCGCCGGCCTCGGGCAAGTCGCGCGCGCTGATGTTCATCGCGCTGGACAAGCTGCACAACCAGGGCCTGCGCCAGGCCATCGTGGTGGTGCCGGAGCGATCCATCGGCAGCAGTTTTGCCGATGAGCCCCTGAGCCGGTCCGGATTTCATTGGGATTGGCAGGTGGCCCCGCAGTGGAACCTGTGCAACGCCCCCGGCGTGGACGAGCCGCGCGTGGCCAAATCCAAGGTGGCTGCGGTGCGCCAGTTTCTGGACAGCGCCGACCGGGTGCTGGTGTGTACGCATGCCACGTTCCGCTTTGCGGTGGAAGAACTGGGGGTCGAAGCGTTCGATCAACGCCTGCTCGCCATCGACGAGTTCCACCATGTTTCGATCAGCCCGGATAACAAGCTGGGCAGTCAGTTGGGCGCTTTCATCACCCGCGACCGGGTGCATCTGGTGGCGATGACCGGCTCTTACTTCCGTGGCGACAGCGAGGCGGTGTTGGCGCCTGCTGACGAAGCTCGGTTCGAGACGGTCACCTACACTTACTATGAGCAGCTCAACGGTTACCAGTGGCTCAAGTCGTTGGACATCGGCTATTTCTTCTACACCGGACCCTATGTCAATGCTGTCGCGAAGGTGTTGGATCCCGGGCTGAAAACCATCGTCCACATTCCCAGCGTCAATTCGCGCGAAAGCCTGAAAGACAAAGAGCGCGAGGTGAACGACATCATGCACGCCATGGGGGAATGGCAGGGCATCGATCCCGTCACTGGATTCCATCTCATCGAGACCCCCGCTGGCCGGACGCTGCGGGTGGCGGACTTGGTGGATGACAGCGATTCGGCCAGACGCTCTCGCGTGCTGTCCTCGCTGAAAGACCCGGCGCAGAAGAACAACCGCGATCATGTGGACATCATCATCGCACTGGGAATGGCCAAAGAAGGCTTCGACTGGATCTGGTGCGAACACGCGCTGACCATCGGCTACCGTTCCAGCCTGACCGAGATCGTGCAGATCATCGGCCGCGCCACCCGCGATGCCGAGGGCAAGGAGCGCTCGCGCTTCACCAATTTGATTGCCGAGCCCGCCGCCGACCAGGCGGCCGTGGCCGAGGCAGTGAACGACATGCTCAAGGCTATTTCCGCCAGCCTGTTGATGGAGCAGGTGCTGGCGCCGCGCTATGAGTTCACGCCAAAAGACAGCGGCCCGAAGGAAGGCTTCGACTACGGCCCCGACGGCTATCAGCCGGGCCGCAGCAACGTGGGCGTGAACGAAGGCACCGGCCAGTACCATGTGGAAATCAACGGCCTCGCAACCCCGCAAACCGCCGAAGCGACCCGCATCTGCAAGGAAGACCTGAACGAGGTGGTGACCAGCTTTCTCCAGGACAAAACCGCGTTGGAACGGGGCTTGTTCGACCAGGAAAACACCATTCCCGAAGAGCTGACCCAGCTGCGTATGGGCAAGATCGTGCGTGATCGCTACCCGGAGTTGAGCGCGGCCGATCAAGAGGCGATCCGCCAGCACGCCATTGCCGCGATGAATATCACCCAGCAGGCCAAGCTGGCGCTGGCGGTGGCTGACGCCAGTGGCGACACGGTGCAGGGCAGCACGGCCTTGCTCGATGGGGTGCGCAAGTTCGTCAATGTGCGCGACCTCGACATTGATTTGATTGATCGCATCAACCCCTTTGATGCGGCCTACGCCGTGCTGGCGAAGGCCATGGATGAGAAATCCCTGCGTCAGGTGCAGGCCAGCATTGCCGCCAAGAAGGCGAGCATTCCGCGTGAAGAAGCTGTTGAGCTCGCGGCACGGGCGAGAACCTTCAAGATGGAACGGGGGCGCCTTCCCGATATCAATTCTCCCGATGCCTGGGAGAAACGCATGGCGGAGGGAGTGGCTGCTTTCCTGCGCTATAAAGCCCAGGAGCAGGCGGCTGAACAGGGTGGGGCAAGCAATGGCTGAAATCGACGAAGACGAACTGCTCGCTGATCTCGGGCTTGAAATAACACCGCTCAAGGTCGCCAGCCGCACACCGCGCGAGGAGCGCATCATCGCGGGGTTCGAGGAGATCCTGCGTTTTTATCAACGCCATGGCTGCGCCCCGCTGCACGGTGAGGACCGCGACATTTTCGAGCGCTTGTACGCCGTGCGACTGGATCGCCTACGCACGCTGCCGGAAGCGCGAGCGCTGCTGGCTGACTTGGATGGCCCAGGACTGCTGGCAGGCGCGCCCAAGGCCTCGGCCGATGCCGATGCGCTGGATGAGGATGCCTTGCTGGCCGAGCTTGGCGGTGGCGGTGGCGGTGGCGGTGGCGGCGGACCAGCGGATTCGAGCGACATCCGAACGCTGCTTCACGTACGTTCCAGTGCCGAGAAACGTGCGCTGGAGGACATCGCCGACCGTATGCCTTGCGCGGATTTTGGCAGGTTCCAGCCACTGTTCGAGCAGGTTGAGCGGGAATTGAAGGCGGGTGCTCGTAAAACGCTGCGCTTCGGACGCGATGCCGGCATCGCCATCGGCAACTTTTTCGTACTCGGCGGGCAGTTGGCTTACGTGGCCGCAATGGGCGACCCGTACCGCACACCCAACAACGAGACGAATGCGCGCTTGCGTGTCGTCTTCGCCAACGGCACCGAAAGCGATTTGCTGCTTCGTTCGCTGCAACGCGCGCTGTACAAGGACGACACCGGCCGTCGCCTGACCGATCCGGATATGGGTCCGTTGTTTGGCGATACGCCAGAACCAGACGATGTCGAAACCGGCACCATCTATGTGTTGCGCAGCCGGTCCACTCACCCGTTTGTCGCCGAGCACCGCGAGTTGATCCACAAGATCGGCGTGACCGGTGGCAAGGTCGAGACCCGCATCGCCGGCGCGGAAAAGGACGCCACCTACCTGCTGGCCGAGGTGGAGGTGATCGCCACCTACACGCTGCACAACCTGAACCGCATCAAGCTGGAAAACATCTTCCACCGGCTGTTCGACTCGGCGCAGCTCGACTTGACCATCGAAGACCGCTTCGGTAATCCAGTCAAACCGAGGGAGTGGTTCCTGGTGCCGCTGCCGGTGATCGACGAAGCGGTTCGGCGTATTCGGGATGGATCGGTGACCGAGGTAGTCTACGATCCGAACAGTGCGCGGCTGATCGAACCAGCACCGCACTAGTTTGGTGCTTCCTTCTGTTTGGAACGTAACCGGCGGTTGGCGCGAATGGCCTTGTGCAAGATGTCGGAGGCGCTCTGGGGTCCGAAGCCATCCGGCGCCCGTGACAGCGACGGGCACGTCACGCGGGCTAGCAATGCGGCAGTCGCGATTGTCGATCGTGGAAGCAGCAGTTGTGGGAGCGACGGCACGTCGCGACTGTCGATCATGGAGGCAGTCGCGACGTGCCGTCGCTCCTACAAGGTCGGCAAGCCCACCGCGCGCTCATCCAAACCTCCAAACAATCTGCTGTGTTCTTGTTCTGCTGTGTTCTTGTTCTGTGTTCTGTGTTCTGTGTTCTTGCCAGTCGGGCTGGAAACCCGCTACCATTCGGCGGCTTTTCCGGGCACTTTGTCCGGTGAGCAGGCGATGTCGCCAATCCACACACGATTCACAACGGCCCGCTGGGGTGCCGACGCAGCCATCGTCTGACGATGCGCGTCTGGTCAGCGGATCGGAATCGTGGAGGCTAAACCCCGAAGCGCTTCCGCTCACCCAACGGGTCGGCGCTTCCTGTCGAGGAGTTTCACCATGTCCCAGGTCACCATGCGCCAGATGCTGGAAGCCGGCGTCCACTTCGGCCACCAGACGCGCTACTGGAATCCCCGTATGGCACCGTACATTTTCGGTGCCCGCGGCAAGATCCACATCATCAATCTCGAAAAGACCATGCCGCTGTTCGGCGATGCCATGAATTTTCTTTCTGGCCTGGCCCAGCGTCGTGGCACGGTGCTGTTTGTCGGCACCAAGCGTTCGGCCCGCGAAGCCATGAAGGAAGAAGCCGAGCGCTGCGGCATGCCGTTCGTCGCGCACCGCTGGCTGGGTGGCATGCTGACCAATTTCCGCACGGTCAAGCAGTCGGTGGCGCGGCTCAAGGAGATCGAGGCGATGGCCATCGATGGCCGCTTCGAAAAGCTGGTCAAGCACGAAGTGCTGCAACTGAAGCGCGAGCAGGAAAAGCTCGAGCGTTCGCTCGGTGGCATCAAGAGCATGCCGGCGTTGCCGGATGCGCTGTTCATCATCGACGTTGGCCACGAAGAGATCGCGATCAAGGAAGCCCGCACCCTGGGCATTCCGGTGGTCGCCGTGGTCGATACCAACTATGACCCGACCCTGGTCGATTACGCCATCCCCGGCAATGACGACGCCATCCGCGCGGTGCAGTTGTACGCCCGCGCCGCCGCCGACGCGGTGCTCGAAGGCAAGGCCGCGGCGCCGATCACCGCGGCAATGGTCAAAGACGAGATGCTCGAAGTGGATGCCGAAGGCAATCCGGTCGCTGCCAACAAGAGCAATCGCGGCCGCGATGACGCCG
>JBGSKT010000403.1:0-2964 GCA_041741075.1 Lysobacterales bacterium | reverse complement strand
GCGCGCCGCAGAATGGTCCGGGCGGATCGCGAAGCGGCTGGCCAGCGGATGGCCGACGAAGCGCGCAGCAACGCCGTGGCGGGCGTAGATCGCGGGCTCCATCGGAAACAGGCAGAGCACCTGGTCGGCGCTGGCGCCGATGCGCTCTGCCCGGCGTTCGCGCCAGGCCCAAACCGACGGGCTGACGTAATGCACGGTGCGGATACCGGCCTGTTTAAGGCGCTGCTCCAGACCGAGATTGAAGTCGGGTGCATCGATGCCGATGAACAGGTCCGGCTGCCAGTCCCGGATGCGCCTGACCAGGCCGGATCGAAGGCGCAGGAGCCGCGGCAGGTGCGCCAACACCTCGGCCAGCCCCATCACCGCGAGTTCGTCGCTGTCGTGCCAGGCGACGCAACCGGCGGCACCCATCAAGGGCCCGGCAACGCCGGCAAACTCGATGCCCCCCCGCCAGGTTTGCAGCTCGGCGATCAGTGCCGCGCCGAGCTGGTCGCCAGAGCTTTCACCGGCGACCAGGGCAATGCGGATGCGGTCAGGGTTCATTGGCGGGAGTCGGGAGTGGGGAGTCGGGAGACGGGGTGGGGAGTGGGGAGACGGGGTGGGGAGTAGGGAGTGGGGCGAAACATAGGTTGTGCTGAGCGCAGCGAAGCGCAACAGTGCGGAGCGTTGCGCTTCGCTGCGCTCAGCACAACCTATGTTCCGGCATTTACCCGAACACCGAACACCGAACACCGAACACCAAGCACCTAAAACCTAAAACCTAAAACCGCTTCACCGCAACACCCCCCGTTCCGACTGATCGATGAAGTCGACCAGCAAGGCCAGATCGGGTTCGGTGCTGGCGGCGGCGGCGATTTGCGCGCGTGCCTCGGCCAGCGGCAGGCCCGAAGCGAACAGGGTTTTGTAGGCGCGGCGGATCGCGCGCAGTCGTTCCGGTCCGAAACCGCGGCGCTTCAGACCTTCGGCATTGATGCCGCGCGGCACGGCGTATTCGCCGGCCACGGTCACGTACGGCGGCACATCGCGGTTGATCACCGCGCCCATGGCGGTGAACGCGTGTGCGCCGACCCGGCAGAACTGGTGGATCAGGCTGTAACCGCCGAGGATGGCATGATCGTCGACGCGGGCGTGGCCGGCCAATGCGGCGGCATTGGCCATGACCGTGTGGTTGCCGACCTGGCAGTCGTGCGCGATATGCACGTAGGCCATGATCCAGTTGTCGTCGCCGATGCGGGTGAGGCCACCACCGCCGGCGGTGCCGCGGTGCACGGTGACGAATTCGCGGAAGGTGTTGTTGGCGCCGATCACCAGTTCGGTGCGTTCGCCCTGGTATTTCTTGTCCTGCGGGTCGGCGCCGATCGAACAGAACGAGTAGAAGCGGTTGTGCGCGCCGATCCGGGTCGGGCCTTCGATTACGCAATGCGGGCCGATCACCGAGCCCTCGCCGATGCTGACCTCGGCGCCGATCACGGTGAACGCGCCGATCGTGACGCCGTCCGCGATGCGGGCCGAGGCATCGACCGCCGCGCCCGGATGGATCACGCGTTCTGCTCCGGCGCTGCGCACAGCAGTTCGGCACGGGCCACTTCCTTGCCGTCGACGGTGGCCCGGCAGTGATACTGGCCCATGCGCCGCAGCATGCGTTTCTGCTCGACTTCGAGCAGCACCTGGTCGCCCGGCACCACGGTGCGCGAGAAGCGCGCGTTGTCGACCCGGACCAGATAGAACAACTGGTTGGGTTTGGCGGCGAAGCCGTCGGAAAGCTGGGTGAGCACGCCCGAGGCCTGCGCCATTGCCTCGATCAGCAGCACGCCGGGCATTACCGGATGGCCGGGGAAGTGGCCGAGGAAGCAGGGCTCGTTGACGGTCACGTTCTTGATTGCGCACAGGCGCTTGCCGGGCTCGAATTCGATCACCCGGTCGATCATCAGGAACGGGTAGCGGTGCGGCAGCATCGCGGCGATCTGGCGCACGTCGATCGGCAGGGTCAGGGTGGGGGTTTCGCTGCTCATGTTTTCGGGGATTCCTTTTTGATGCGACGCGCCAGCGAATCGAGTTCACGGAACCGGGCCGCGTTTCGTAACCACTCGCGCTTGTTCTGGATCGGCGTGCCGGAGCAATACTCACCGGCCTCGCGCAGGTCGTGGGTGACCAGACTCATGGCGCCGACGGTGACCCCGTCGGCAATCTGCAGGTGGCCGATGATACCGGCGGCGCCGCCGATCAGACAGTGCCGGCCGACGCGGGTGCTGCCGGCGATCGCCACGCAGCCGGCCATGGCGGTGTGCGCGCCGATGGTGACGTTGTGGCCGATCTGGATCTGGTTGTCGAGGCGCACGTCGTGTTCGAGTTCGGTGTCGCCGAGGGTGCCGCGGTCGATCGTGGTATTGGCGCCGATCTCGCAGTCGTCGCCGACTTTCACTCCGCCCAGTTGCGGCACCTTGAGCCACTGGCCCTGGTCCATGGCCAGACCGAAGCCATCGGCACCGAGCACCGCGCCCGGATGGATCAGTACGCGCTGGCCGAGCCGCACGCGCTCGACCAGGGTGACCCGCGCGACCAGACGGCTGCCGACGCCGATTTCGCAATCGGCACCAATCACCGAGCCCGGCCCGATCAGCACGCCGGCCGCGACCCGACTGCCGGCGCCGACCACACACAGTGGGCCGATGCTGGCGCTGGCGTCGATCATCGCGCTGGCGTCGATCACTGCGCTGGCGTGGATTCCGGGTGCGATCAATCCGGCTGGCGCAAACAAGCCGGCGATGCGGGCAAAATCGGCATAGGGATTGCCGCTCAACAAGGCATTCCCGGACGCCGGCAGCGGCTGGCCGGGTGCCATCAACACGGCGCCGGCCGTGCTCCCGGCCAATTGCCGGCGGTACCTGGGGTTGGCCAGAAAGGCCAGTTGCTGCGGTCCGGCCGCGGCCAGACTGTTGACGCCAAACACGCGACAGGCGCCAT
>JBGSKT010000402.1:0-6397 GCA_041741075.1 Lysobacterales bacterium | reverse complement strand
GCGATGCACTTCGGTCCACTGCAAATCCTCGGGCACCGCGGCGCCACCGCGAACCGCCGCGGCCAACCACACCAGCAGGCCGACCGCCACCGCAATCGCCACCATCGGCAACCACCGCGGCAGCCTTCGCGCCGCGGTGGGTAGTGCCCGGTCCATGCTCATGGTTTCACCTGGTTTCCATCACCCGACGCAACGGGAGCTACACCCACCCCATCCATCCACTGGTCCAGCGTCGAAGAATCGAGGCCCACCATCGCATCGAGCAACACTGCGTCACGGCCGAACCGCCATAGGCTCGGGTAAACGCCACCGGCGAACCAACTTTCGTCACGCGGGAAGGTCGCGAGCAAGCGTCTGTCAACGGCTACCCCCGGCGGAAACGGAGCGTTTTCCTCAAAACTCAAGACGTACAAGTCCGGCGACACCGACTTGGTCGGGTCCAGGCTGCGCGCCAGATACTGATCCACCGCACTACGACAGACCGAGCAGCTTGCGCTGTATTTGACCACGATGCTGTTTGGCCCCAATAGCCCCGCCATCCGCACCGGATCTCCCAGGCCATTCACGCGTACTTCGAACTGAGTATCCAGCGGCTTCCCAATGTAACGCGCCACCCGCTCTTTGGCGTCGCCAAGCTTCAATGAGAAGGCAATACCCATCAGGTCATTCCTAAACCAGATCAACGCCATCGTCCCAATTACCAAGATCACCAGGAAGGTGGGTATTACGCGGAATCGAGCTCGCCCTGACGTCTTTTCCAAAGGGTTGCTTGTCAAAATCATCACTCCAGATTAGTTGAAGAACAAACCTAAAAACAGGATGGCGCCCATTAGGAGCACGCCAGCCCGCAGCCAGCTAAGATAGAGCTTTAGTTCTCGTTCGGACAAGCAATGGGTATGCAGATAGTCTGCTGGGGCCGGCAATGAAATACGGTTCCATAAAAGGGTACCTCAATCTCCAGACAAAGTTGTCCAATGATACTACATCTCACACAATCTGCTGCAAGAGCCTGGCCGGCGGCGCAAACTCCCAGCACTGCCAGCACGGCGGCGGCCATTCTACCCTTGACAACTCCATTCACTTTACTCACTTTTTTCTCCCATGCCGCCGCCTGATCGCGGCGACTACGACATTAAAAAACGGGTGGCTGTCAGGAACTCTTACAGCTAAAGTACCTTTGAAAAAATCAGCGGTTCTTTAGTGACGGGCCACCCGAACCCGGAGTCTCCCGAGGCTATGGTCCCCCTCTCAACGAAAGACCATTGCGGAGCTTTCAGAAGTCCGCTTCAGAGCCTCATGGGGCGTTTGTGCAAGGTCTGCTGATGCATACCAGAACGTCCTTGCATACAAAAAACGTTCCAATGAACGGAACCTCAACTTCGAAACACATCCGCTGGGTATTGCAAGTTTGGCAATCCACAGCTGCGGCCTGACCGGCCACCAGCAACCCGAGCAACATGACCGACGCCATCTTGGCTTTGACTACTTTACTCACTTTGGTTTCTCCACTACCGCCGCGGGATTGCGGCGGCCGGCACATTACAAGCGGGGGGGGGGGGGGCTGTCAAGAAGATTCACCGAATGTCTTCGATCGGGACGCGCGCGTCTCTGCCGGTCACGTTGACCGGCAGTTTCTCACAATGGGTCGTAGGCTGGCGGTGAGCGCAGCGGTTTTTTACGGCGAAGCCGGACACCCCAACAATCGAGGGCGGACGAAAATTCGAAGGCGCTGGGGTTCGCTACGGTCACCGCCAGCCTGGGTTGCGGCTCAACGATCCTGGATGCGGTAGGCGGGGAGTTTCTTGCGCAGCCGTTTGTTGGCCAGGGTGACGTAGGCCGGCAGGCCGTCCGGGCCGTAGGGCAGCGGCGCTTCGCCCTGGATCAGCGGCGATAGATAACGCCGCGCGGCCGCGGTGATGCCGAAGCCGTCGGCGCGGATGAAGCTGTCCGGCATTTTCTTTTCGTGGTTGGCGATGGCCGACAGCGGCGCCGCTTCGATGCGCCAGCGATACGGATTCGCGCTCAAGCGTTTGATCACCGGCATCACCGCGTTCATGCCCTGCAGCGCGTATTCGACCGCGGCCCGGCCGACCGCGTAGGCCTGCTCGGCGTCGGTCTTCGATGCGGCATGGCGGGCGGCGCGTTGCAGATAATCCGGCATCGCCCAATGATATTTGTAGCCCAGATTTTTTTTGACCAGTTCGGCCAGCATCGGTGCGACCCCGCCCAGTTGCGCGTGGCCGAAGGCGTCGGTGCTGCCCACTTCCGACAGGAACCGGCCGGCCGGATTCTTTACCCCCTCGGACACCACCACCGAACACCAGCCAATCTTCTCGACCGTGGCCTTGACACGGGCCAGGAACGCCGCCTCGTCGAATACCCGTTCCGGAAACAGGATGATCTGCGGGGCCTCGCTTTCCTTGCGACCGGCAAGCCCGGCCGCGGCGGCGATCCAGCCGGCGTGGCGGCCCATCACTTCCATCACGAACACCTTGGTCGAGGATTCGCACATCGAGGCCACGTCCAGGCTGGCCTCGCGGATCGAGATCGCGGTGTATTTGGCGACCGAGCCGAAACCCGGGCAGGTATCGGTGACCACCAGGTCGTTGTCGACGGTCTTGGGCACGCCGATGCATTGCAGCGGGTAGCCGAGCTTTTCGGCGATCTCCGAGAGCTTGTTCGAGGTGTCGGCCGAATCATTGCCGCCGTTGTACAGAAACCAGCGGATGTCGTGGGCGCGGAACACGTCGAGCAGGCGCTGATATTCGACGCGGTTTTCTTCCAGCGATTTGAGCTTGTAGCGGCACGACCCGAAAGCCCCGCCCGGGGTATGGCGCAGAGCCTTGATCGTGGCGACCGATTCCAGGCTGGTGTCGATCAGTTCCTCGCGCAGCGCGCCGATGATGCCGTTTTTGGCCGCCAGTACCTTGCCGATCCGGCGCGACTTGCGCGCCGCCTCGATCACCCCGGCGGCGCTGGCGTTGATGACGGCAGTGACGCCGCCGGATTGCGCGTACAGCAGATTACCCTGGCTCATGGCGGTCTCGGTCGGTCGGCTGGTTTCAGGCGGCGGGGGTGCCGCGGTTGACGTAGTGATCGGCCATCACCCGCGCCACCGCGGCGGTGAGTTTCTTGCCGGTCGGGATGTGCAGGAATTCGTTCGGTCCGTGCGCGTTCGATTTTGGTCCGAGCAGGCCGGTGACCACGAACTGCGACTGGGGAAACTTCTCCTGCAACATACTCATGAACGGGATGCTGCCACCCTCGCCCATCGCCGCCGAACGCGGGCCAAAAAAATCCTTCGATGCGGTATCGACCGAATCGGCCAGCCACGACGACAGTGTGGGCGCGGCCCAGCCGAGCGAGGATTTCTCGACTTCGAATTCGACCTTGGCGCCGTGCGGCGGATCCTTTTCGAGGATTTCCTTGAGCCGCTTCGAGGCCAGCACCGGATCCAGCGTTGGCGGCAGGCGCAGGCTCAGTTTCACCGAGGTCTGCGGGCGCAGCACATTGCCGGCGCTGCCGAGTTCGGGGAAGCCGTCGGCGCCGGTTACCGACAGCATCGGCCGCCAGGTGCGGTTCAAGACCAGTTCGGTCGGGTCGCTGGCCATCGGCGTCACCCCTTCCGGCCAGGGGAACTTGTCGTAGACGTGGCTGCCGAGCAGTTCGGCCGAGGCCCGCGCCTGGGCGATCCGTTCGCTGGGGATATCGACGTGGAGCAGATCGACCTTGATCCGCCCGGTCGCCGAATCCTCGATCCGGTCGAGCAGGTTTCGGAGCACCCGGAACGAACTCGGCACGATGCCGCTGGCGTCGCCCGAATGCACGCCTTCCTGCAATACCCGCACCTTGAGGTTGCCGCCGGCCAGGCCGCGCAGCGAAGTGGTCAACCACAGTTGGTCGTAATTGCCGGCGCCGGAATCCAGGCACACCACCAGCGAGGGCGTGCCGATGCGAGCGGCCAGGTGGTTCATGTAGAACGGCAGGTCGTAGGAGCCGGATTCTTCGCAGCCCTCGATCATCACCACCACCCGCGAGTGATCGACACCGGCATTGTGCAGGGCCATCACCGCGGCCAGCGAGGCGAAGGTGGCGTAGCCATCGTCGGCACCGCCGCGGCCGTACAGACGGTCGCCGATGCGCTGCGGCTTCCACGGCGACAGATCGGTGGCCCAGCCGATCATCTCCGGCTGCTTGTCCATGTGCCCGTACATCAGCACGGTGTCGTCGCCCTTGCCGGGAATTTCGATGAACAACAGCGGAGTGCGCCCGGGCAACTGGAAACGCTCGACCTGCATGCCGGTGATCGGCTGCGCACGCACCCAATGTTCGATCAGGTCCATCGCCTCGCGCATGTAGCCGTGCTGTTCCCAGTCGGCGTCGAACATCGGCGATTTGTTGGGAATCTTGATGTAGTCGGTCAGCTGCGGAACGATCTGGCTTTCCCACATCTGTTCGCAGAAGGCATAGATCGATTCTTTGTTCATGAAGGATTCCCAGGATGGCTGGAGTCGAAAGCCGGCGATAACGGCCAGCGGATGCGCCTGGCGCGGCGCAACCGCACCCAGCAAGTTCGGAACGCGCAGTGTAGCAAGCCCTGCGAAATGTCCTAGGCCAGTTGCCTGCAAACTCTGAAGCGAAAACCCGAAATCCACCGAGGCGGCGCGGCCACGCGCTGCCTACAGTGTGACCCGTGCGGCGAACCACGCCGACACCGGCCACGAAGGGCAGCGCGTCCGGGCCCGGGTCCCTGATCCGACCCGAACCCGGCCGCCGCCCGCTTCGTCGCCGCCAAACCACCAACGCAACCGAGGAGTCCCACCATGAACACCATCAAAGCCCTGCTGCTGTCCCTGCTGTTTGTTTTTGCCGCCGCGGTCCAGGCCGGCCCGGTCAATATCAACACGGCGAGCGCCGAACAGCTCACCGAGCTGAACGGCGTCGGCCTGGCCAAGGCGCGTGCGATCGTCGCCTACCGCGAACAGAATGGCGCCTTCAAGAGCGCCGACCAACTGGCCAACGTCAAGGGCATCGGCCTGAAGACCGTGGAAAAGAACCGCGCCAATATCGCGGTCGCCGCCGCCAAGCCAGCGGTCGCCAGCACCACTCCCGCCCAGCAGCCCTGAACCGGGTTGGCAGCGACGACGCCGGACCGCCCGCACTGGGCCGGTCCGGCGTCGCTCGCGGCACTTGCTTTACCATGGCCGAATGCCGATGCTGGTGCCGACCATGCAACTGATTCGTTATCGGGAACTACTGCCTAGCCCGTGGAAGAATGGCCTCGGCCTGACCTGGGAAATCGCCCGCGATCCGCCCGGAAGCAGTGGCGATCCATTCGGCTGGCGCCTGAGCCGCGCCCGCATCGGCGCCACCAGCCGGTTTTCCGCTTTCCCTGGTGTGCGCCGGATGCTGGCCCTGGCCGCCGGCGGGGCACTCGAACTGCGCATCGACAAGCAGCCGCCGCGGATCCTGGAACACCCGGGCGAATGGATCGGATTTGTCGGTGAGGCCACGGTCGAGGCGGTGCCGCTGGACGGCCCGGTCGAGGATCTGAATCTGATGCTGGCCGACCCCGCGCTCTCTGCCGAAATGCTATATCGGCCCCTGCTCGGTGCGCTGGTGCTGTTGCGCGAACCGGGCACGATCAGTGCGCTGCACCTGCTCGACGGCAGCGCCAGTGTGCAAGGCGGCGGCGAACCCGATCTGGCCGCGGCAGATACCCTGCTGGTGGATGGCGACCGGCCCGGACCGACCGTGCGGCTGGTTGGTTCGGGCGCGGCCTTGTTCATGCGCATCACCCGCAGCTGACTCCGGACCGGGGTCAGACCCCCGGGGTATTGGTCATTTGCGGATCGCAGTTGACCCGGGTAGTGCCATCGAGCACCAGCACCGACAGGAAGATCAATTGATGGTGCTTGTTGCTGTTGGTGATGCGGATGCTGCGGCCATCGCTGGCCTTGGTCTTGCCGTACAAGTCGGTGTCGGCACCGATGGTGTAGTAGATGTCGGCAATGCTGCAGCTCGCCGAGGTCTCCGGCGACAGGGTGAACAGCACTTCGGTATCCGCTTTGGAGACCTCGATGATGGCCGGGGTGAAGCTGTAGAAGTAACGGCCATCGCGGGTGTTGCCGCCACTACCGACCGGGAACACCGCGAGCGAGACATTGATGACGGGATTGGCCATGTTGCATTTCTCCTTAAGGTACAGCGTGGTGATATCGCCGCCTGCACCATGCAGGACGGTCGATGGGTGAACGCAGGCAGCAGACGGCAAACGCCTGCCCGGGATGCTGGCCGCTGCGCGAACACAGTCATGGCGGCGCCGATTCCGCCAGCCGAAAGCCCGACAGTCGCAGGCGCTCCCGCGCCGGACCGACACCGGGGCCGAGGCCGAGCC
>JBGSKT010000401.1:0-8948 GCA_041741075.1 Lysobacterales bacterium | reverse complement strand
GTCGCGACTGTCCCCCGATGACCATGTCGCGACGTGCCGTCGCTCCCACAACCCCGTCGCTCCGACAACCCGGTCGCTCCCACAACCGCGGCCCCACGGTCCGCCCCACTGCCCACGACCCGCTATTTCCCTGGCGCAGGCCCGGCCCGGTCAGGTGCGTGACCGGCTCAAAAATCCGCCACCGCCGCCACCAACACCGAACGGTCCGGGGTATTGAAACCGCGGGCCAGTTCGTAGCGGCGGTCGAACAGGTTGTCGAGGCGCGCCTCGATCCGCCAGTGCGGATCGAGGGCGTAGGCGGCGTGTACATTGAGCAGGCCGTAGCCCGGCAGGCGGGCCGCGAAATCCTGGCGGCGCGAGGCGATCAGCCAGTCGCCGCCCAGGGACCAGCCCGCGCCCAGGGTGTAGTCGATGCTGCCGGCGAGCTTGCGTTTGGGTCGGCGCAGCAGGGTCCGGCCGGTCGCCCGGTTTTCCGGATTCTGCACGGTCAGGCGGTTCTGCCATTGCCAGCCGGCGTGGTTCCACTGGTGCTCGACTTCGATTCCGTCGATTCGGGCGCGGTCGATGTTCTCGGCCTGGAACGTCGCGCCGCCGGTAAAGCTGACCAGATCGCGGATGCGGGTGCGAAAAGCGTGTACGGCGATGCTCTGCTCGGCCCCGGCCTGCCAGCGCAGGCCGAGCTCGACGCTGCGCGAATGTTCCGGGTCGAGATCGGGGTTGCCGTTGAACAGCCCGCCGAAGCCGGGCGAGAACTGCTCGTTCAAGTTCGGTGCGCGAAACCCCTCGCCGTAGTTCGCGCTGAGCCGCAACGACGCATCGAGCTGCCAGGCCCAGGCGAATTGGGCGGTGGTCTCGCCGTCGAACTCGCTGTTCTCATCGCGGCGCAGGGTGGCTTCGAGATCGTGCTGACCGAGCGCGCGGCGATAACCGATATAGACGGCGCCGTTGTCGCGCGAGCGGCGGATGCTGGCGCTGCCGGCAAAGGTCTCGATATCGCGGCCGCGCTCGTGCGCCGCACTGACACCGAAATTCAGCTCCGACCCGGCAGCGAGCACCCGCTGGTGTTGCCAGTCGAGCGTCTGCCGGCGCGATTCGAAACGACTGAAAAACACCGGCGTGACCAGGTCATCGCCGCTCGCCGCCAGGGTCAGGCGGTGGCTCCAGTGCTGACCCAGCTCACCGGCCAGGCCGAGCGCGGCGCTGGTATCGTCGACCCGGGTGCGGCCCTGGTCGAACTCGACCTCGGCCTCGGTGCGCAATGCGCGCAGGCTGAGCGTCTGGCTGCCGAGGCGGGTCTCGGCGTGCAGGCTACCAAAGCGGTTGCGGTAGCTGTCGCGGTCGGGATCGAAACTGAAGCCGGCCGAATTCTGCGCCGAAATGCCGTCGCTGCGATCCCGGCCCACGCTCACCCCGAGCAGCCCGGACGCGCCGCGCAGCACGAGGCTGGCGTTGGCGGTACTGCTGTCGTGCGAACCATAGCCGAGGCGCGCGGCGAAATGTTCGGGCGCGCGGGTGAAAATCTGGATCACCCCGCCGATCGCTTCCGAACCCCAGACCGCCGCGCGCGGCCCGCGCACGATCTCGATGCGTTCGATCTCGGCGATCGGCAGATGCGCAAAATCAAACGCACCGCTCAGGGTGGACGACACCCGCACGCCGTCGATCAGCACCAGCACATGGTTGGAATTACTGCCGCGCAGAAACACGCTGGTGGACTGGCCGGCGCCGCCGGTACGGGCGATATCGACCCCGGCCTGAAGACGCAACAAGCTCAGCAGGTCAGGGGCCTGCGAACGCTCGATCTCGGCGCGATCGATCACGCTGACCGTGGCCAGACTGGCATCGACGGTCTCGGCATAACCGCTCGCGGTCACCACGATCTGCGCTTGCGCGGTCGGGCCATCCGCGCCATCGCCGGTGGTGGAAGGATCAGACGGCGCGGCCAGCAGGCAAGCCGGCAAGGCCAGCGCAAACCGCACGGCCAACACAAAACAACGATGGGTTTTCATAGGTTCTCCAAAGCACACCCGCAGGAAGAGGGCTTTGACGAACCACGATGAAGGCGCGACCGCAGACAGAACCAGGACAACAGCGGGCAACGACCCCACCGCCGCCCACCGCAGCGCCTCAAGGTTGATGCCAGGCCGGTCTCCGGGCTTGGCCGTGATGGACCGAGGCCTGCGCCTCAACCCATCCGTTCTTCACCTTCCCGCTGCACGCAGTGGCGATCGAAGAACTTGACGAACCTTACCGTTGCGGGGGCAGCGCCGGCATCAAACCGGCTTCCCGTTTCACCCGCGGATGCGGGCACCTGACCGGGGGGAGTATAGCGATACATCCGGCTCACCTGCTAGGCAAGGTTTCTGATTTTCCTGCAGTCGCCGCAACGGACCCTTCGCGCAGGTCGGATACCGCCAGCAGGAATCCGCGCAACCGATACAACGAACTCTGTGGACCGACGTCGATGCCCAGCTCGGACTCGACCGATTCGACGCCGGCGTTGTCGCCCCGGGCCAAGCGCGCCAACATGAGCGCGGTCACCAAATAACGTCGGGCACCCGGAGAAGCCGCAGAGCCGGGTGCCGCAAGTGCCTTGGCCATTCCTTCCATCGCTTCCGGGTTGCGTGCCCCGATCGCGCGCATCAGTTCAAGCCACCGATGCTGCTCCCCCTGCAAGTCCTGACAATGCAACCAACCATCGGCAGCGAACAATGGAGCGGACTGTTCGGGTGACAACACCGGCAAGGTCATGCTCCCGACCTCGATCAGGGTATCAATCCAGAATTGCAACTCGGCGCCACTCTGGCAGCCTTCCGAGAGCGCGAACAGCGAGGCCAGCATTTGGTAGCTCGCGCCGTCATTTAGCAGGTCGGCATCGAGGCGACCCTGCGCAAGGGCCTTGGCCATCGATCGTGCCCGCAGCCATCGGTCTACGGCAAGGTACTTGCCGTTGGGCTTGCCCGAATCATGAGCTGCGATCAAATCACCCTCACCCGACAGTTCCGGGCGCTGCCCCAGCATTTGCTGAATCGGCAACGTCGGATTCGCCAATCCGAGCAGCACTTCGGCACTGCGTTGGCTGAAGCGGGATTCAGGTGCGTTCAGACTGACCACCGGGAAAAAGTCGGAGTGCGGACCGGCTTGAAACATCCAGGTGTACGCGCGCAGACCTTCGGTCCCGATGATCCAGCGGGCCTTGTAGGCCTCGGCATCGGCGATTCCGTCGCGACCCAGTTCGGCCAGCAATGCATCGCCTCGCCACTCGGAACGGAACAGTGGGAACGCCCCGGCTTCCTGTCGTGCAACGAGTAGCACGTCGGAGGAATTGGTCAGAAATGCATCGACGTGATCGAACTTGACGAGCACCGCCGCAATCATCGTCGCCAGCAAAGGGTCGCTCAATTCATAGGCCTGAAGCCATTGCACCATCAGTCCATCCGGCTTCAGGTGATGCGCGACCTCGTCATAAAACTGCGTGGTGAACAAGCTGGCGACGCCGCTCACCCAGGGATTGGACGGCTCGGCCACGATCAGATCGTATTGCTTGTTGCCCATGGCAAACCAGGTACGGGCATCATTCACTACCAGGTGCGAGCGCGGATCCTGGTAGGCGCGGGCATTGTGCTTGCCGAATGCGCGCGCCGCGCGGATCATTTCCGCCTCGATCTCGATGGTATCGACACTTCCAACCTGCTCCGACGCCAGCAACGTATGCGTGGTGAGCCCCGAACCGAAGCCGATCACCGCCACCTTGTCGAAATGGCGACCTGCCGATAGCGGCAGACCGGCAGCCATGCGCATGGTCACCTCATCCACTGAGGGCGGCTGCGATTCGTCCATTTGAATGCCTGCGTCGACCTTGCCATTGGTGGCAATGGTGCGTAATCCAATTTCAGCATCGGCCAGTGAGACAGTGGCAGTCTTGCCATCGCGCAGATAACTGACCAGGAATCCGATTTGCGAAAGATCGGCCCGGCCGGCACGAAACACACCGCTGGCCAGGGCGCCGAGTGGCACCTTGCCGACCGTCTGCGCCAGGGCAGCGGCGAACAAGGCGACCAGCAAGCTGGCCAGATAGAGCACTCGGTGTGGCTTCTGTGAATACAGCCGGATCAGTACCACCCCGAGAAACACGTCGATCAAACCCGCCAATCCCAGGCTGAGTCGCACACCTATCAACGGAATCAACACATGGATCATCAAAAAAACGCCGATGATCGCACCCAGCGTATTGGCTGCGTAAACCTTGCCGATCTTGTCACTGGCGTGCCCGCCCTCCAGCACCGCAGCGGTCATCAAGGGCAAGGTCATGCCGGCAAAAAACGCCGCTGGAAACACCGTGACCATGGCCAGACTGGCGCTACCAAACAAGTACAGGGTATAGCCCTGAGTACCGGGTCGGGTTGCCGCGATCAACCATTCGACAAAGCCGAAGCTCTTCGCATAAACAATCAGACTTAACAAGGTCACCACGCCCATGCCAACCTGCGCCAGACCCGCCGCACGGACAGTATCGCGAATTCGGCTCCGGCCCAGGCGCCGAATGGTCAAGCCGCCCAACGCGAGGCCCAGGATGAACGCCGACAGCATGAGCTCGAAGGAATGCTGGGTGCTGCCCATGGCCAGATTGAGCAGTCTCACCCAACCGATTTCGTAGACGAACGAGGTGGCACCAGTGATTGCTGCGGCCAAATACATCATTCGCAGCAACCCAGACACCGGGGCGGCAGCGCTGTCGGCCCGTGCCTTCGGTACCGGCTTGCCGGCCGACGGAACTGCGGCGCCGCGAAGCCAAAGCGAGTAGAGCATCGCAGCCGCGCCGATCAGAACATTGAGCAGACCGGCCACATGCAACGCGCCCGGCGATCCATACAGCGGCACCAGGACAAAGGTCGCAAACAGCGCCCCGAAAGCGGCGCCGATGCTGTTCGAAAAATACAGCGATCCGAGCACCGAAGAATCGGGGGCGGTTCGCCCTTGCACGCAGGCCGCGCCTAGAATCGGAAAGGTCATGCCGAGCAAAATCGACTGTGGCAGCACCAACAGCGCACCGGATGCCCACTGCCAGACTAGAGCCGGGGTGGCGGACTGGGTGAGCGGCAGCACATGATTGATCGACAGCTCGGCCAACCAAAGGTATTCACGGTGAAAAAACAGGCCCAGCAGACCAATCAGGACTTCGATCAGTCCGTAAGCCAGAATCAGGCGCGCCGGCGGCACCGCGACGCGGCTTGCCAACCACGAGCCGATCGCCATCCCGCCCATGAAAATCGAAAGTACCAGCGCCTGCGCATAGGCGGCGTGGCCCAGAATCAACCCCAGGTAAGTCGACCACACGGATTGATAGATCAGCGCGGCGAAGCCTGACACCACGAAGAACAGCATTGCGACCGCGAGCATGCTGATCACAGTGCGGTTGCTGTTTTCTGGTCGGGATAATGCGGATTCGTGAGCTTGGGCGGTGATGTTCATGGACGCTCTTGGGCAATGGACACAAGGGAACGCCGACCCACGCCGGCGAGTCGTTTACATTAACGCAGATCGCGGCGATTTTTCTTCGCGCCGCACGCTGGCGCGATGCTGGCACCTGGATCAACGACATTCTGAAGGCGCATATTTCGCGGGCAAGGTGCCCGGCGAGACGTTCTTCAGATTGCGCGCGATCGCCGTGGCGCTGCTGTCGCTGGCGCAGGACCAATCGATCGCGCCTAAAGCACCGGCGGTGGGAGTTACTCCGTTCACATTGGGCGAGAACGTGATGTAGGTGCCGTCGAGAACGGTCGGTATCCCGTTTCCGGCATTTCCCGCGAACCATACCTTCAGGGTCCAGGGCGCACCAGGGCTGGCGGTCAGATCACGCACATATTTCGACGATTTTTCCGGCACCGGGACCAGCGCAATCGCCTTGCTGGCATTGTTCAGCCCGGTCACCCCGTTGGCCTGAAAGCCCTCGCTCAGCATCGCCCGCGCCGCGCCCGCCACGATCAGGCCCTCGCTGAGCTTGGCCCGGATGCTGTAATTCTGATAGGCCGGTAAGGCGATGGCAGCCAGGATGGCGATGATCACGACCACGATCATTAGTTCGATCAAGGTAAATCCGACAATACTGCGCATGGCCATCCCCAGATAAACGGGCCGCCCTCGACCGTCGAGGTGGCTCCGTCTACTCGCAATGGTTGTGCCAGCCGAGCGCTGATCCGGTGCAAAACCACACGCCAAGTCGATTCTTATGGCTTGGCGCCTGCACTGCCGATTGCGTCACGCTGATGCTGATCCGCCCATGTCGCCTGCGTTTGAGCAACCACGAACTGCTGCCGGGAGTCCTGAAAAACAACGGGGCCTTGCGGCCCCGTTATCGTCAGCCAATATCAATTCCGCCAAGACTCAGCGGCACTCCGAAGGAGCGTACTTTGCCGGCAGGGTGCCCGCCTTAACATTGGTAAGACCACGCGCACCAGCGTTAACGACTGTCACGCTGCCGCAGGCCCAATCCACCGCGCCGACCGACGCTGCTGTGGGCACGACTTTGTTCACGTTCGGCGACAGGGTCAGGGTTTTGCCATTCAGCGTGGTCGGAATACCATTGCCTGCCGTGCCGGCGACGGTAACCGTGATCGTCCAAGGCGTCCCGGCTACGGCGGTAACGTCGGTTACGTACTTGGATGCTTTCTCCGCGGCCACAGTAGCATTCAGCGCAGCAGCCGAAGCGGTCAGACCCGTGATTCCATCGGTCTGGAAGCCTTCGCTCAGAGCACTCTTGGCCGAGGAAGCAGCGATCACCGCCTCGGAAACCTTGGCGCGGATGGTGTAGTCCTGATAGGCCGGCAGGGCGATGGCGGCCAGGATGGCGATGATCGCGACGACGATCATCAATTCGATAAGGGTGAAGCCTTGATTCTTGCGCATGGGAGAGTCCTCACGGGTGGGGGTTCGACGCTGCCCCAGAGCCGACAGCATCGGCGGGGTGCTGGAATGATGCACGGGTCGTGCCAGTGTGGCAAGCGCGGCCTGGGGGCTTTGCCCGGTGCAAGCGCTGCGGGCCGTGAACCTCCGGTCTGGCGGGCGGCCTGCCGTGTCGACCCCGGGTGTTCCCACCGCCAGCATCGGATGGGCCGCTATCCGCCTGGACCGCCCGCCACGGATGGGCCGCCGGCCTGCAGTGCCGCTGTTCCGGTCGGACTTTGGTCACCGTCAGATACACCACCCGGTTTGGTCACTTTTTGCCCCATATCGGCCAGACCCCAGGCCGCCGAGTCGGAACGTTAAGGCTTTGTTAGCGCCGCAGGCCGGGCCGTGGTTGGCCTATACCCGAGCCGGACGAGCCGGAACCAGACAGGGATTCCGAACGCCCAGACGACGTCGTCCCGGCGAAGGCCGGGACCCAGTGGTTGGCATCGCCGCCAGCGTCCGGACTGGACCCCGGCATTCGCCGGGGCGACGGAGTTGTTTCGACGCCTGGGCCTGAAATACTGAACTGGTAACGGCCTAACCGCGCTTCTTGGGGAGATACAGATCGGTGATGGTGCCGGTGTAGACCTCGGCGGCCATACCGATCGATTCGCTGAGGGTCGGGTGCGGGTGGATGGAGAGGCCGATGTCGTGGGCGTCGGCACCCATTTCGATCGCCAGCGTGGTCTCGGCGATCAGTTCGCCGGCATGCGGGCCGACGATGCCGGCACCGAGCAGGCGCCCGCTGGCTTCATCGAACAGCAATTTGGTGAAGCCCTCGGTGCGGCCGATGCCGATCGCACGACCGCTGGCCGCCCACGGAAACTTGCCGACGCCGACCGCCACACCGTTGGCCTTGGCCTCGGTTTCGGTCAGGCCGACCCAGGCGATTTCCGGATCGGTATAGGCCACGCTCGGGATCACACTGGCGACGAAACTGCTCTTGTGCCCGGCGGCGACTTCGGCCGCGACCTTGCCCTCGTGCGTGGCCTTGTGCGCCAGCATCGGCTGGCCGACCAGGTCGCCGATTGCGAAGATGTGCGGCTGGTTGCTGCGCATCTCCCGGTCGACCGCGATGAAACCGCGTTCGCCGACCGTTACCCCAGCGCGCTCGGCGCCGATGCGACCGCCGTTGGGCGTGCGACCGACCGCGACCAATACCCGGTCGAAGCGCATCGGTTCGGGTGCGGATTCGCCTTCGAAGCTGACCCGAATGCCTTGCTTCTGCGCCTCGACCGCGGTGGTCCTGACCTTGAGATGCACGCTCACTCCCTGCTTTTTCAGGCGGTCGGCGAGCGGCTTGACCAGGTCCCGGTCGGCGCCCGGCATCAATTGGTCCATCAGCTCGACCACGGTCACCTGACTGCCGAGCGCGCGATAGACCGTGGCCATTTCCAGACCGATGATGCCGCCGCCGACCACCAGCAGGGATGCGGGAACGTCGGCAAGCATCAGCGCGTCGGTGGAATCCATGATGCGCGGATCGTCCCAGGGGAACCCGGGCAATTTCACCGGCTGGCTGCCGGCGGCGATGATGCACTGCTCGAAGCGCAACAACGACTTGCCGCCAGCGCCCTCGATTTCGATTTCATTGGCCGAGACGAACTGGCCGCGGCCCTGGACCACACGCACCTTGCGTTGTTTGGCCATGCTGGCGAGGCCTCGGGTCAATTGCCCGACCACCTTGTCCTTGTACGTCCTGAGGCCATCCAGCGCGATCTCGGGCGCGCCAAAACGCACGCCGTAATCGGCGGCGTGGGCGGCCTCATCGATCACCGCGGCCGCGTGCAGCAGGGCCTTCGACGGAATGCAACCGACATTGAGGCATACCCCGCCCAGTTCCGCATAGCGCTCGATCAGGACCACATCCAGCCCCAGATCGGCGGCTCGAAACGCCGCGGTGTACCCTCCGGGGCCGGCGCCGAGCACGGCCAACTGGCAGCGATGTTCGGGTTCGCGGCCGGTCGAAGCCGTGGCCACGGGTGTGGGACTCGCGGCGG
>JBGSKT010000400.1:0-1880 GCA_041741075.1 Lysobacterales bacterium | reverse complement strand
TGCTGAGCGTAGCAAAGCGCAACAGGATGGCGCGCGGTGCCAGCCGTTGCGCTTTGCTACGCTCAGCACAACCTATGTTTCGCTGGTCGCTCGGGCTATTCGGTGTCTTCGCCAGCGCTCAGTCCTTGGCGGCTGCGGGCTTGGCGCGGCGCCGGGTGGCGCCGAGTTTGCGGGTGATGGTGTTGCGGCCGATACCGAGCAGGCGCGCCGCTTCGAAGCGATTGCCACCGGTGACTTCCAGCGCAGCATCGAGCAGCACCCGGTCGTAGAGGGCGCGGGTGGCGTCGAAAATACCGCTTTCGCCGCGCTGCAGGGCCTGCAGCACTTCGCTGCGCAGGGCCATGCGCCAGTCGATCGTCACGCGCGCGATTTCGCCTCGGCCCGCTTCTGCCTGATACAACAACCCCTGTTGCGGGTCTGCTATTGGCTGCTGGTCGGCGTGTGGCGCACCGGCATCGGCTTCGCCGGCCTGTGCGTGCCGGGTATCGCTGCGCGGCAGATCGCCGACCGCGATTTCCCGACCCGGGGTGATCACCGCCAGGCGTCGGCACAGGTTTTCCAGCTGGCGCACATTGCCCGGCCAGGACTGCGCCGACAGCAATTGCAGCGCCGCCCGCGAAAAACGCTTGGGCTCCATTTTGAGCTCGACCGAGGCGCGCTCGAGGAAGTGTCGGGCCAGCAGTGGCACGTCTTCGCGGTGTTCGCGCAGGCTGGGCAGGTGCAGACGCATGACATCGAGCCGGTGCAGCAGGTCGGCACGGAACAGATGGCGCTCGGCCTTGTCGTCCAGGTCCTGGTGGGTGGCGGCGATCACGCGCACATCGACCTGGATCAACTCGCGGCCGCCGACCCGGTAGAACTCGCCCTCGGCCAGTACCCTCAGCAGTCGTGTCTGCAGGGCCAGCGCCATGTCGCCAATTTCGTCCAGGAACAGGGTACCGCCATTGGCCTGCTCGAAGCGGCCGACGTGGCGGCGCTGGGCACCGGTGAAGGCACCGGCCTCGTGCCCGAACAGTTCCGATTCCAAAAGCTCGGTGGGAATCGCTGCTGTATTAAGCGCCACGAAAGCCTCGCTGCTACGCCGTGAATGTTGGTGCAGGGCGCGCGCGACCAGTTCCTTGCCGGTGCCGGTTTCACCGGTGATCAGTATATTGAGGTCGGTCGGTGCAACCCGGCCGATCGCGCGGAACAATTCGCGCATCGGCGCCGATTCGCCGAGCAGGCCCTGGCGCGCGACGGCCACCGGGGCGAGCACGCTGGTCGTCCCACCTTCGCTTTCGATGGCGCGCGCCGCCAGCCGTACTGCCTGATTGAGATCGAATGGCTTGGGCAAAAAATCAAAGGCGCCACCACGAAACGCGGCGCTGGTACTGGCGACATCGGTGTAGGCACTGATCACGATCACCGGAACCTTCACTCCGAGCTGTTGCAGGGCTTCCAGAAAGCCAAAGCCATCCAGATCCGGCATACGCACGTCGGTGAACACCGCGGCCGGTTGCGCGTGCGGCAGCACCGACAGCGCGGCGCGGGCATTGTCGAAGTCGCGCACCATGTAGCCGGCCTCGCGCAGCGCTTCGGCCAGGACGAAACGCACCGAGCGGTCGTCGTCGATCAACCAGATTTCGTGCATGGGCAAACTCCCAATGGACCGATGCTGCGGGTTCACTGCTCCAGAAACGGCAGCCAGATACTGAAAACGGTATGACCCGGGCGACTCTTGAAGTCGATCGTGCCGCCATGTTCGCGGATGATTTCCTGGCTGATCGCCAGACCGAGACCACCGCCCTCGGCGGCCCCGCTGACCAGCGGCAGAAACACCCGCGCGGCCAGCTCCTCGGGCACCCCGCCGCCATCGTCGATCACGTCGATGCGCAGGGCCA
>JBGSKT010000399.1:0-1538 GCA_041741075.1 Lysobacterales bacterium | reverse complement strand
GCACACGTTCGCCCGGATCAGACGGTCGCGGCATGGGGCGGCGGCGAAGCGCCGGGTGGGGACGGCGAACGCGGGACCGGCCGCGGCAGGTAACGCAGCCAGACCAGCCACACCACCAGCGCGTCCAGAATGATCAGCGCCTGCCACAGGTACAGATGGAACCACTCGAATACCGGGGTCTCGCAAACCACGCCGGCCACGCAATCGTTGTGTTCCCAGCGGCCGATGTAGAACAGGCTGATGATGCGCACCACGTTCAGTGCCTGGATCGCCAAAAAGCCGAGCCCGAAGCCGAGCAGACGCTGCCGCCAGGTCGCCGGGAACGCCACGATCGCCGCGGCCAGGATGATCACCGCCTCGACGCCGTTGCAGCCGGGTTCGATCGACACCGCCCAACCGCTCGGATCGGAAATGATCTTGCCCTGGGCGTGGACGCTGGGATCGAAGGCGTTGACCAGCCAGGTGCACAGGTGCGCCAGGCCCGAGGTGAACGGCAGGATCACCGCATCCTGGACCGGACCGATCACATACAGATAGAACAGGATGCCGAGCACGGCAAGAAAAGTGACAGCGAAACGGATCATGGCGGGCGAGTCGAGGACGGACCGGGAATGCTAACAGCAGCCGCGGGTCGGCCGAAACTGCCAGCACCCGAGCTGCTAGCATCCAGACGGTTGACCGCAGCCAAGCGCAGCGCCGCCGCCATGAATCCCAGCCAAAATCTGTATCTGATCGGCCCGATGGGCGCTGGCAAGAGTTGCATCGGCCGGCGTCTGGCCGAACATTTTGCGCTGCCCTTCGTTGATCTGGATCATGAGCTGGAACAGCGCACCGGGGTCAGCATCAATTTGGTCTTCGAACTCGAAGGCGAGGCCGGCTTCCGCCTGCGCGAATCGCAGTTGCTGGAGGAACAGAGCCAGCGCCAGGGCCTAGTTTTGGCTACCGGCGGTGGCGCGGTGCTGTCGGCGCACAACCGTGAGCTGCTGACCCAAACCGGCTTCGTGCTGTATCTGCCGGCACCGGTCGAATTGCAGTTGCAGCGGCTGGCACGGGATACCCGGCGCCCGCTGCTGGCCGACCCGGACCGGCGCCAGCGCCTGATTGTCATGGCTGGCCTGCGCAACCCGCTGTATGAGAGCATTGCCGATCTGACCCTGCAACCCGAACATGGCAGCGTACACCGCGCCAGCGAGCGCGCGATCCACGCCCTGTGCACGCACTGGCAACGGACTTTCGCCGACGCATGAACACATATCTCCACTGCCTGCGGGTCGGCCACGGCGAGCACGGTTATCCGGTCTTGATCGGCGCCGGCCTGCGCACCGATGCCGCGCGACTGCGCGCCTGCGTACATGGCCGGCACGTGCTGGTAATCAGCAATGAAACGGTCGCGCCGCTCTATCTTTCCGCACTGCGAGCGACCCTGGCCGATCTGCGTTACGGTGAATTTCTGCTGCCGGATGGCGAAGCGCACAAGACCTTCGCCAATGTCGGCCGCGCACTGGCGGCACTGGCCGGCCTGGGCGCGACCCGCGACG
>JBGSKT010000398.1:0-2928 GCA_041741075.1 Lysobacterales bacterium | reverse complement strand
CGCTGAGCGTGTCTTGATCGGCGACCGCGAGCGCCGCGCCGTTGCTGGCGCGCACCGCATCCAGGATCATGAAGTCACCGAGGACCGCCGGCACCCGGATACCGTGCGCAATCGTGTGGGCGTTTTCCCAGCGGCTGGCGAAGCGCTCCCCGGCTTCGAATGCCCGCACGATCGGGGCGCAGCCTTCGGCTTGCACCGCAAACATGCGCGGGCGCTGCGGCCCGATCCAGCCCAGGTTTTGCATTTCGTCGAATGCTTTGCACATGCCGATCAGTCCGGTGCCACCGCCGGTCGGATAGAAAATCGCATCGGGCAGGGTCCAGTCGAGCTGCTCGGCGAGTTCCAGGCCCATGGTCTTCTTGCCCTCGATCCGATAGGGCTCGCGCAGCGTTGCGCAGGAAGTAAAGCGGCCCTCGCGTTCGCCGGCCGCGACCAGCTTGCCGCAGTCGTCGATCATGCCGTCGACTTCGGTCAGCGTCGCGCCCTGCAGGCGCATCTCGCGGCGGTTGGCCTGCGGTGTATCCGCCGGGCAGAAGCAATGCGCCTCGATCCCGGCGCGCAGACAGTACGCCGCCATCGCCGCGCCGGCATTGCCGTTGGTCGGTATGGCCAGCCGGGTGACCCCGAACTGCCGCGCCATATTGACCGCCATCACCAGACCGCGGGCTTTGAACGAACCGGTCGGCAGGCGGCCTTCGTCCTTGACCAGCAGTTGGCCGAGGCCGAGCTCGGCGGTCAACGCGTCGAGTGCGACCAGCGGCGTCATGGTCTCGCCGAGTGATACCGGTTCGACCGCGAACGGTAGCGGTAGCAGTTCCCGGTAGCGCCATAGTGTGGCCGGACGCCCGGCCAGGGCATCGCGGCTGAGCGCACGACCGACCGCATCCAGGTGATAGCGCACCAGCAGTGGTTTGCCGGCCGCGGACACCGATTGCAACACCCCGGCGTCATAACGATCACCGTGCAGAGCGCATTCAAGGTGGCTAACGAAGTGCTGATCGGATACGGGCTGGGCGGTCATGCGGAACCTTGCGAGCTTGGCCGGTTGTGGGACTCGCCACTGTAACGCCAGCGCATTGGCCTGGCCATTCGATGCAATGGCCAGCCGTTTTCACCGGCCGCATGGTGAGTTCATCTGTCGCCACTGCGGCGCGGTCGTTGCGGGCACTGCACTTATCCAACCGGCTTGCGTTCGTCTGCGAGCTATTGCTGAGCCGAGGCCGCAGGGGCCATTTCCTGGTGGGCTGAAGCAGGTAAAGTGAGCAGATGATCGCCTTCGACCGGTTGCTGATAACCACCCCGCGGCTTCGACTTCGGCCCTTGCGCGAAGCCGATGCGGCGGCCCTGTTTTCGATCTTTTCCGACCCGCCGGTGATGCGCTATCTAAGCACGCCGCCGTGGCCCTCGATCGCCGCCGCGCACGAGCTGGTCGAACGCGACCTGCGGGCGATGGCTGCGGGTGAATACCTGCGGCTCGGCCTGGAGCGCAAGGACGACGGCGCGCTGATCGGCAATTGCAGTGTGTTCAACGGGTCGGCGCAGAGCCGGCGCGCCGAGCTCGGTTACACCCTGGCGCGGCCGGCCTGGGGCCAGGGGTACATGCACGAGGCGTTGCTGGCGGTGCTGGATTACGCCTTTGGCGACATGCAGCTCAACCGCCTGGAGGCCGATATCGACCCGCGCAATCTGGCCTCGGCGCGCTCGCTGGATCGGCTCGGGTTCCAGTTGGAAGGCCGGCTGCGTCAGCGCTGGATAGTGGCGGGCGAAGTTTCCGATACCGCCCTGTACGGGCTGTTGCAAAGCGACTGGTTGGCGCGCGGCTGAGCCCGGCCGCGGGCGGCGAGGCAGCGCCGACAGGTTCACGAGGAGTAGCGATGAAAGCGCCGGATCGCACGGCCACAACCGCCCCGGTGTCGCCGTACTCATTGGAACTGCTGGTCGGGCTGGCCAGTCTGCTGGCGCTGATCCTGCACCTGCTGCTGCGTTTTGGCGGCTTTGCCGAACAGCGCGTGTTCGGTGTCGCCGTGGTCGGCTTGCCGCTGCTGTTGGCCCTGGGGTACAGTCTGCCGTTGTTGTTCAAGGTGCTGCTGCGTCTGCTGCGTGGCGAGTTCACTGCCGATCTGCTGGCGGTGTTGTCGATCGTGGTGGCGGTGGTGATGCGGGAATACCTGGCCGGCACCCTGGTCGTGCTGATGCTGGCCAGCGGGCAGACCCTTGAAGCGTATGCGGTGCGGCGGGCATCGTTCGCGCTGGAGGCGCTGGCACGGCGTATGCCGGCGCTGGTGCATCGCCGCGGTGTGGACGGGCTGATCGACGTCGCCCTGGCCGAAGTCGTGGTCGGTGACCTGCTGGTGGTTCTGCCGCACGAGACCTGCCCGGTCGATGGTGTGGTGGTCGAGGGCCGCAGCACCATGAACGAGGCCTACCTGACCGGCGAGCCCTATCTGCTGCCGAAGGCGCCCGGATCGGCGGTGCTGTCTGGGGCGGTGAATGGCGAAGGTGCGCTCAGCGTGCGCGCGGAAAAGCTGGCCAGCGATTCGCGCTATGCCAAAATCATGCAGGTGATGCGCGACTCCGAACAGCAGCGCCCGCGGCTGCGCCGGCTGGGCGACCAGATCGGCGTCGTTTACACCCCGGTGGCGATTGCCATCGCCCTGGCGGCGTGGTGGTTCAGCGGCGACTCGCTGCGCTTTCTGGCGGTGCTGGTAGTGGCCACGCCGTGCCCGCTGCTGATCGGCATTCCGGTGGCGATCATCGGCTCGGTCTCGCTGGCGGCGCGGCGCGGCATCGTGATCCGCGATCCGGCCATTCTGGAGAAAATCGACACCTGCCGCATCGCCATCTTCGACAAGACCGGCACCCTGACCTATGGCGAGCCGCGACTGGCCGAGCTGCTGCCCGGCCCCGGCTTCGCGCGCGACCAGGTGC
>JBGSKT010000397.1:0-2460 GCA_041741075.1 Lysobacterales bacterium | reverse complement strand
GGGATCCCGTTTGCGCACAAGGACCTGTTCTGCACCGAAGGCGTCACCACCAGCGCCGGCTCGCGCATGCTCGCGGATTTCGTGCCGCCCTACGACGCGACCGTGGTCAGCCGGCTGAAAGCGGCCGGGGCGGTGTGTCTGGGCAAGGCCAATATGGACGAATTCGCCATGGGTTCGTCGAACGAGAACAGCGCCTTCGGCGCGGTCGCCAACCCCTGGGACCTGGAGCGCGTGCCGGGTGGTTCCTCGGGCGGTTCGGCAGCACTGGTCGCCGCCGGCCTGCTGCCGTTTGCGACCGGCACCGACACCGGTGGTTCGGTCCGCCAGCCGGCTGCATTCTGTGGCGTGACCGGGTTCAAGCCCAGCTATGGACGGGTTTCACGCTGGGGCATGATCGCCTATGCCTCCAGCCTGGATTGCGCCGGGGTGATCGCGCGCTCGGCCCTGGACTGCGCCGCCGTACTAAACGTGATTGCTGGCTTCGACGAGTACGACGCCACCAGCGTCGCCCGCCCGCCGGAAGATTTCCTGGCCGCCTGCGAACGCGGCATCGACGGACTACGGATCGGCGTCGCCCGCGAGTTGTTTGGTGCCGGCGTGAGCACCGAAGTCCAGACCGCGACCCGGGCCGCTCTGGCCGAGCTGGAAGCGGCCGGCGCGCGCCTGGTCGATATCAGCCTGCCGCGGCTGCCGCTGTCGATTCCGGCCTATTACGTGATCGCCCCGGCCGAGGCATCGAGCAATCTGGCCCGCTACGACGGCGTGCGCTACGGCCACCGCAGCAGCCACGCCAGCGATCTGGCCGAACTGTATGCCGAGACCCGATCGGAGGGCTTCGGCGCCGAGGTCAAGCGGCGCATCCTGGTCGGCAGCTTCGTGCTGTCGGCCGGTTACTACGACGCCTACTACCTGCGCGCACAACGGGTGCGCCGGCTGATCGCCGACGACTTCGCCCGCGCCTTCGGCGAAGTCGACCTGGTCGCCGGCCCGACCACGCCGGAGGTCGCCTTCCGCCGCGGCGAAAAGACCGCCAACCCGCTCGCCATGTACGCCGCCGACATCAACACGGTCGCGGTCAATCTGGCCGGGCTGCCGGCGATCAGCCTGCCCTGCGGCCTGGTCCAGGGCTTGCCGGTTGGCTTGCAACTGATCGGCCCGGCCTGGGGCGAGGCGCAGGTGCTCGCGGCGGCGCACCACTTCCAGCAGATCAGCGACTGGCATCTGGCCCGGCCGGCCGGCCACGGGAGCGGCGCATGAGTACGTCCTGGCAGGCGGTGATCGGGCTCGAGGTACACGTCCAGCTCGCCACCCGCTCGAAAATGTTTTCGGGCGCCGCGACCGCTTACGGCGCCGAGCCCAACACCCAGGTCAGTTGGGTCGATGCCGCCCTGCCCGGCACCCTGCCGGTACCGAACCGGGCCGCAATCGAAATGGCGATCGCGTTCGGGCTCGCCGTCGGCGCCGAGATCGGCCCGGAGTGCGTGTTCGCGCGCAAGAACTACTTCTACCCGGACCTGCCCAAGGGCTACCAGATCAGTCAGTACGAACTGCCGATCGTGCGTGGCGGCCGCGTCGCCGCCCGACTCGCCAGTGGCGAAACCTTCCACGTTGCTCTGACCCGCGCGCATCTTGAGGAAGACGCCGGCAAGTCGCTGCACGACGCCTTCCACGCCGCCACCGGGGTCGATCTCAACCGCGCCGGAACGCCCTTGCTGGAAGTGGTGACCGAGCCGGTGCTGGTTTCATCGGAACAGGCGGTCGCCTACCTGAAGGCCCTGCATCAGTTGGTGCGTTGGCTCGGCATCTGCGACGGCAACATGCAGGAGGGCAGCTTCCGCTGCGATGCCAATGTCTCGGTACGCCGCACTGACAGCGATCCGCTCGGCACCCGCACCGAAATCAAGAACGTCAATTCGTTCCGCTTCGTCGAGAAGGCGATCGATTACGAGATCGAGCGCCAGATCCGCGCGCTCGAAGACGGCCAGCGGATCGTGCAGGAGACCCGCCTGTACGACGCCGCCGCGCACCGCACCCGGAGCATGCGCAGCAAAGAAGACGCGCTCGACTACCGGTACTTTCCCGATCCTGACCTGCCGCCACTGCGGCTGACCGGGGCCGATCTCGACCGCGTCCGCGCCACCCTGCCGGAACTGCCGGCCGCCTGCCGTGCGCGGTTCACCGGCACGCTCGGCCTGAGCGACTACGACGCCGACATGCTGAGTTCGGAGCGCGCGGCTGCCGACTACTTCGAGACCACCCTGGCCGCCCTGCCAGGTGATCGGCAGGCCGGGGCCAAGTTAGTGGCGAACTGGGTGCTGGGCGAATTGAGCGCGGCCCTGAACGAAGCGCAATGCGACATCAGCGCCAGCCGGGTCGCCCCAGCGACCCTGGCCGCGCTGCTCGCGCGGGTCGCTGACGGCACCCTGTCCGGCAAGCTCGCCCGCGAAGTGTTCGCCGCAC
>JBGSKT010000396.1:0-8368 GCA_041741075.1 Lysobacterales bacterium | reverse complement strand
CAACCGCGGCCAGCGCCGCGATCAGACTCGCCGGCGGGTCGCGATCGCCAATCACCGCGACCCGGTCGCGGCGCAGGATGCCGGCCTTCTCGACCGCGATTGCCGCGCGGCTGTCGCCGAGCAGGGCCTGGTGGTCCAGATCGATGGTGGTGATCACCGCGACATCGGCGTCGATCAGGTTGACCGCGTCCAGCCGTCCGCCCAGGCCGACCTCGAGCACCGCCACATCGAGCCCGGCTTCGGCAAAGATCAGCAGGGCGGCGAGCGTACCGGCTTCGAAATAGGTCAGCGGGATCGCGCCGCGCACGGCTTCGATGCGGGCGAAGGCGCTGACCAGCATGGCCGCGTCGACGCAGGCCCCGGCGATCGCGACACGCTCCTGATAGTGGTGCAGATGCGGCGAGGTATAGCGCCCGACCCGGTAGCCGCCAGCGCGCAACATGGCGTCGATGAAGGCCACCGTCGAGCCCTTGCCATTGGTGCCGGCGACACTGATAACCTGGGCCGCCGGTGCCGGCGCACCGAGCGAGCGCCAGACCGCACCGACCCGGGCTAGACCCATCACGATTTCGCGATCGGAGAGCGATAACCAGTGCTGCAGCCAGTCATCCAGGGTGAGCATTCGGGTTGCATCCAGACCAAGGCAAGGCCGCCGATGGTAGCGGCGCCCGCGTCGCGGCGTGTACGTCGGTCCGCTGTCTTCCGAGTCACGGCGGATGCGCTGCGCTTATCCGCCCTACTTCTGTCCGCCCTACTTCTGTCCTCCGTCTTCTGTCTTCTGTCTTCTGAACCCCATTGCCCGGCGGGCGCGGCTGACCCACAATGGCGGCATGAATCCAACTCCCGAAATCCAGGTCAGCGTGATCAGTCAATTCCTGCAGGAGCATTCCGCCCCGCAGGACGGCCGCTACGCGTTTTCTTACACCATCACCATCCGCAATCAGGGGGTGATACCGGCCCAGCTGATCAGCCGGCATTGGGTGATCACCCATGGCAGTGGCAAGATCGAAGAGGTGCGTGGCGAAGGCGTGGTCGGTGAACAGCCGCACCTGGAACCCGGGCAGGCCTTCGAATACACCTCGGGCGCGGTGCTGGATGCGCCGGTCGGCACCATGCACGGCAGCTACCACATGCTGACCGACGACGGCACTCCCTTCGACGCCGAGATCCCGCGCTTCACCCTGTCCGTGCCGCGCACCTTGCATTGATGGCCACCTACGCAATCGGCGATGTGCAAGGCTGTTACGACGCGCTCGCCGCCCTGCTCGACCAGCTCCGCTTCGATCCGGCCCGCGATCGCCTGTGGTTCTGCGGCGATCTGGTCAACCGCGGCGGGCAGTCGCTGGAAACGCTGCGCCTGGTCCACTCGCTGGATGCCGAGAGCAGCGTGGTGCTCGGCAATCACGACCTGAGCCTGCTCGCGGTTTCGATCCGCAGCGAGGCCGACCAGGCGCGCGCCAATGCCGACCTGAAGCGCGTGCTGTTTGCCGAGGACCGCGAGCCCCTGCTCGACTGGTTGCGGGCACGGCCGCTGTTCCACCTCGACCGCGAACTCGGCTTCGCCATGGTGCATGCCGGCCTGGCGCCGAAGTGGACGTTGAAGATTGCCGCCGCCCGCGCCAGGGAGGTCGAACGCCGCCTGCGCAGCAAGGACTATCGGCGCCTGCTCAAGTCCATGTTCGGCGATCGTCCGGCGGTCTGGTCCAAGTCGCTGAGCGGCGACGAGCGCCTGCGCTGCATCATCAATGTGCTGACGCGCATGCGCTACTGCAATCCGGCCGGACGCATCAATCTGGACGACAAGGGTCCGCCCGGCACACAGAAGCCCGGTTTCTACCCCTGGTTCGAGGTGCCCGGTCACCGCCCGCGCGAACTGCCGATCATCTGCGGCCATTGGTCCATGCTTGGTCTGATGCAGGGCATGGGCGTGTATGCGATCGACACTGGCGCGGTCTGGGGCGGGCGCCTGTCCGCACTCGAACTCGGCCCCGAACCGCGGGTGATCAGCGTGGCCTGCGCGGCGCGCGCCGATACCAAAGGCGGTTGCGCGTAGCCCGGTCTTGTGGGAGCGACGGCACGTCGCGATTTGCCTATCGAAGCGGCAGTCGCGACGTGGCGTTGCTCCCGCAAACGCGGGCTATCGAAGCAGACCAACAAAGCGGGTTTAACGCAAAGACGCCAGGACGCAAAGTCGCAAAGGATGTTCCCGGCACCTCTTTGCGTCTTTGCGTCTTTGCGTTGGAAGTGACCGTCGCGACGTGCCGTCGCTCCCACGTGCAGGCTCTGGGCTCGTTGGCTCGGATCAAGCACCGCGCCGCTGCAAGTCGACGAACTCGAAGGCATGGCGGTGGCGGGCGTCGGCCGGATGCGCTTCGCGGGCGAGCACCCGCCATTCGGTTGCGTCGAACGCGGGAAAGAATGCGTCGGCGTTCTCGACCACATGCTCGACCCGGGTGAGTCGCAGATCGGTGGCGAACGGCAAGCTCAGCGCATAGATTTCGCCGCCGCCGATCACGATCAGTTCGCCGCCGGCGATGGCTTCGGCTTCGGCCAGCGTGGCCACCGGCTGCATCGCTGGGAACGGCGCGGTCGCCGCCCGCGTCAACACCAGATTGCGCCGACCGGGCAACGCCCGGCCCAGCGCTGTGGCGGTCTTGCGTCCCATCAGCACGGTCTTGCCCAAGGTCAGCGCCTTGAAGCGTTGCAGGTCATCCGGCAGACGCCAGGGCAGCTCGCCGCCGCGACCGATGGCCAATTGCCGATCGATCGCGGCAATCAGGGTGATCCGCATCGGCTTTACTTCAAGCGCCACGACGGTAGCCGCTGATCCGCACCCAGCCGTCCTGCCGGGCGACTTCGAGATCGCGGAAATCTTCGGCGAAGGCGGCGATCACCTCGTCTTCCTGGCCGTCGAGGATGCCGGACAGGGCGATCCGTGCGCCCGGCTTGCAGTGCGCCGCGAGCCGCCCTTCGAGCGCGATCAGGGCACCGGCCAGGATGTTGGCAACCAGCACATCGACTGCGATTGCCGGCGCCTGCTCCGGCGCGAACAGTTGCAGCCGCACGCCGACCGCATTGCGTTCGGCATTGTCCTGGCTGGCGATCAGCGCTTGCGGGTCATTGTCGATGCCGATGGCGTGCTCGGCGCCGAGCCGGAGCGCGGCGATCGCTAGAATGCCCGAACCACAGCCAAAGTCGAGCACCACGCGGCCGCGCAGGTCGAGCCCATCGAGCCATTGCAGGCACAGCGCCGTGGTGGCGTGGGTGCCGGTGCCGAAAGCGAGCCCCGGATCGAGCCGCACGATTACCGCGTCCGGGTCGGCCGGCGGCTCGATATTCCACGGGTAAATGAAGGTGCGTCGGCCAAACTGCATCGGCTGGAACTGGTCCATCCAGGCACGGGTCCAGTCGGCGTCTTCCACCGCCTGCCAACTGATCTGCTCCGGACCTAGCCAGCTCAGCATTAGCTGCAGGGCATCGCATATGCCGGCTTGATCACAGGCCGCGTCGAACAAGGCATGCACCACTACCTCGGGCCACAACGGGGCCGCGCCGACGGCCGGTTCGAGGATCGGATGGTCCGCCGCATCCAGCAGGGTGACCGAGAGCGCACCCACATCTTCGAGTGCCGCTTCGACCCGGGCCAGACCATCGCGCCGGACGGTCAGTGACAATTCCTGCCAGGGCATGCGCTACAACCCGATCGCCTTGGCGCGTTCCTCGGCGATGCGCTTCTCCAGGTAATGGATATTGGCGCCACCGAGCTGGAAGCCGCGGTCGGCCATGATCCGCACCTGCAACGGAATATTGGTGCGGATGCCGTCGACCACCATCTCGGCCAGGGCCACGCGCATGCGCGCGATCGCCTGGGCGCGGTCGCGGCCATGCACGATCAGCTTGCCGATCATCGAATCGTAGTTCGGTGGAATCCGGTAGCCGTCGTAGATATGGGTATCGACCCGCACCCCAGGCCCGCCCGGCGCGTGGAACCGGGTGACCAGACCCGGCGAGGGCATGAAGGTGTCCGGGTCTTCGGCATTGATCCGGCATTCGATCGAATGCCCGGAGATGTGGATGTCCTGCTGGCTTACCGAGAGCTTATGGCCGGCCGCGATCAACAACTGTTCGCGCACCAGATCGATCCCGGTGATCATCTCGGTGACCGGGTGTTCGACCTGGATACGGGTGTTCATTTCGATGAAATAGAACGCGCCATCCTGGAACAGGAATTCAAAAGTGCCGGCGCCGCGATAGCCGATGCGCAGGCAGGCCTCGACGCAAACCCGGCCGATCTCGGCGCGCTGCTCCGGGCTGATGCCCGGGGCCGGGGCTTCTTCGACCACTTTCTGGTGGCGGCGCTGCATCGAACAATCACGTTCACCCAGATGGATTGCATTGCCCTGGCCATCGGCCAGCACCTGGATCTCGATGTGGCGCGGATTTTCGAGAAATTTCTCCATGTACAGCATGTCGTTGCCGAACGCCGCCCGCGCCTCGGCGCGGGTGGTCTGGATGGCATTGGCCAGTGCCGGCTCGGTGTGCACCACGCGCATGCCACGGCCACCGCCGCCGCCAGCGGCCTTGACGATCACCGGGTAGCCGATGCGTTTGGCAGTCAGCGCATTTTCTGCGGCATTGTCGCCGACCGGGCCATCCGAGCCGGGCACGCAGGGCACCCCCGCCGCTTTCATTGCCTTGATCGCCTCGACCTTGTCGCCCATCAGCCGGATCACTTCGGCGCTCGGACCGATGAAAATGAAACCCGAGGTCTCCACGCGTTCGGCAAAATCCGCGTTCTCGCTGAGGAATCCGTAGCCGGGGTGGATCGCCTGGGCATCGGTGACCTCGGCCGCGGCGATGATGCGCGGAATGTTGAGGTAGCTCTCGCTGGCCGGCGCCGGGCCGATGCACACCGACTCGTCGGCCATGCCGACGTGCTTGAGGTTGCGGTCGACGGTGGAATGCACCGCCACCGTCTTGATCCCGAGCGCATGACAGGCACGCAGCACGCGCAGGGCGATCTCGCCGCGGTTGGCTATGACGACTTTATCCAGCATGGCGAGAAACGGCAGTCGGGAATCGGGAATCGGAACACGCCTGACCGCGGACGACCCTGACCACGCCGGCGGCGGTCGCCGGGCGGGGCGCCCCTATTTTGTGGGGAGCATTTACTTGGCCAGTTTTCATTCGGCATTTTCCATCTTGTCCAGTGCATTCATCAATGCGGTCAACTTGGCCGCGGTACGGTCGATCAGCTCGCTCAACTCGGCATTGGTGACCGCCATGCGCAGGCGGACCGCAATCTGCACCTGGGTTTCAATCTCGGACAGCGAACCTCGTGCAATGGCCAGAAAACGCAGGTAATCACGTCGCGAACGGCGGGCCGCGCCTTCGGCAATATTCGAAGGTACGCTGACCGCAGCACGGCGAAGCTGCGCTATCAAACCGAACCGCTCGCTGTCCGGAAAGCCCGCAGTGAAACCGTACAACGATTCCACCAGATCCATCGCGTCCTGCCACACCGTCAACTGGTGATGGGGGCGCACAACCGTGGATCGAATGACCATTTCAGCCTCCCGGCGCCTGCTTCCCGTCTCCCGTCTCCCGTCTCCCGTCTCCCGTCTCCCGTCTCCCGTCTCCCGTCTCCCGCTCAAGCAATCACAAACATGGGTTCGTCGAATTCGACCGGCTCGCCGGCTTCGATCAGGATCGCGGCGATGGTGCCGGAGACATCGGCCTCGATCTGGTTGAACATTTTCATCGCCTCGATGATGCCGAGCACCTCGCCGGCCTTGACGTGCTGGCCGATCTTGACGAACACCGGCGCATCCGGGCTGGGCGAGGCGTAGAAGGTGCCGACCATTGGCGCCCGCACCACATGGCCCTCGGGCAGTTCGCGCGCGGGCGCGGCGTTGTCATGATTTAGGTGGTGCCCATGCCCGGCGCCGCTGCGCTGTTGCTCGACGTGCACGTGAGTAACCGGCGCCGCTGCCAGCTGCGGCGCCGCGGCGACCGTACGCGAGGCCCGCGACAAGCGGATCGTTTCCTCGCCTTCCTTGATTTCCAGCTCGGTGAGGTTGGATTCTTCGAGCAGGTCGATCAGCTTCTTGATCTTGCGCAGGTCCATGGTCAGCCCCCGATGGGGTCGCGGCGTTCATTGCCGCGCTCCCGATTGTTGATGGTTGGTGTCAGTTGGATCGTGTAAGGCGCTGAATCGCCGCCGCCACGGCGACCTGGTAGCCCTCGGCGCCGAGTCCGCAGATCACCGCCTCGGCCCGATCCGAAAAAAACGAATGGTGGCGGAACGGCTCACGTGCGTAAACGTTGGACAGGTGCAGTTCGATAAAGGGTAGCGCAACCGCGGCCAAAGCATCCCGAAGCGCGACACTGGTGTGGGTGAAGCCGGCGGGATTGATCACGATGAAAGCAGTATCGTCGCCTTTGGCGGCATGAACCCGCTCGATCAACGCCAGTTCGCTATTGCTCTGCAGATGCGAAAGGTCCAGTCCGGCGGCCCGAGCCTGGGTTTCGGCCGCGGCCACGATCGCGGCCAGCGTGGTCTGCCCGTAGATGCCGGGTTCGCGCAGGCCAAGCAGATCAAGATTCGGACCGTTGAGAAGCAGAATGCGGGCCACAGCGATTCCGGGCGAAAAGGGCGGCTAGTGTGCAGGCTCTGTCGACACATGTCCATATCCATGCGTTTTCCCCGGGGATCGCCACCCGTTCGCTGCAACAAACGCTTGTTTGAGGGTCGGGCGAGGGACCGGAGGAAGCGCGATACGCCGTCATCCCGGCGCAGGCCGGGACCCAGTCCAGACGACGGAGGACAGACGACGGAGGACAGAAGCCGTCGCCCCGGCGAACGCCGGAACCCAGTGATGGGTCTGCGGCAACGTGAGACACTGGATCCCGGCGTTCGCCGGGACGACGGATCCCCAATCCCCAATCCCCAATCCCCAATCCCCAATCCCCAATCCCCAATCCCCAATCCCCAATCCCCATGGTCGCTAACCGGTGAATCCGGTCCACCCCCTGTTTGCATTGGCGGCACTGGCTGTGGCGCTGACCACGGCTGCGCTGCTTGCGCGACGCTACGGCGCTCCCGGCGTACACGAGCGTTTCGCCAGCATCGACGGTCTGCGCGGCTATCTTGCCTTCGACGTGTTTCTGAGCCACGCCAGCGTCTGGTACTACTTCCTGCGCAACGACCGCTGGGACCTGCCGCCATCCAATCTGTACACCCACCTCGGCCAGAGCAGCGTGACCCTTTTCTTCATGATCACCGGCTTTCTGTTCTTCGCCCGCCTGCTCGATGCCCGCAGCCGCGGCATCGACTGGCTCCGGTTGTATGTCTCGCGGGTGCTGCGGCTGACGCCCCTGTATTTGTTTGCCATGGGCCTGCTGTTCTCCCTGGTGCTGATGCAGAGCGGATTGACGCTGCACCAGCCGCTGCCGGAACTGCTGCACGATCTGGCCATCTGGCTCGGCTTCACCGTGTTTGGTCAGCCCGACCTGAACGGCGTGGCGCAGACCGCGACCATCACCGCCGGGGTGACCTGGTCGCTGCCCTACGAATGGTTTTTCTATCTGATCCTGCCGCTGCTCGGTCTGCTGATCGGACTGCGGCCCGCTCTGCGCTACCTGCTGATCGCGCTGGCGACTGCGCTGTTTGCCTGGTGGCAGCCGCTGTCGTTGCTGGTTGCCCCGGCCTTTCTTGGCGGCATGGTTGCCGCAGTGCTGGTGCGCCGGGCGGCTTTCACACGCTTTGCCGCGCGACCGGGGGTGGCCGTGCTGATCGTGGGCGTTTTGGTTTTGACCGTCGGCATCTTTCCCAGCGCCTACGCGCCCGCGCCGATTGCCCTGCTGGCCCTGGCCTTTGCCCTGATCGCCGGTGGCAATACCGTGTTCGGGCTGCTGGTCAGCCCGGCGGCACGCACCCTGGGCGAGATGGCCTACAGCCTGTATCTGCTGCATGGCATCGTGTTGTTTGCGGCCTTCCGTGCCGGTGCTCAATGGTTTGCCCCCGAAGCGCTGTCGCCGCTCGGTCATTGGGCGCTGATTCTCCTGCTGACACCGCTGTTGGTGCTGATCTGCAGCCTCGGTTTTCGTTTTATCGAACACCCGGCGATGCAGCGGGTCGGCGTGCTCAGCGACTGGCTGCGGCGGCGCGGCCGGCGGTCGAATCCCGGCTGACACCGGCACGGCTATGCTACGGCGCTTGCTGCCGCGAATCTCAAGGCCACCAACATGTCTGAACCGCACACCCTGGTGCCCGGCCTGCTGGCCGTGGAGCTGATTCCGGACAGCGCACTGCCAAGCCTGACGCTGCCGGTGGAATCGGCCGGGCTGCTCGGGTCGGCAATCGCCG
>JBGSKT010000395.1:0-3907 GCA_041741075.1 Lysobacterales bacterium | reverse complement strand
ACGCGCCAGCAAACTCGCGCTGAGATAGTCGCTCAGTCGCGCCCCAGAACCCAACACCGCCTTGGTCCGTGCCATGACCTACCCCGCTGCGCCGTGGAGATAGCGCGATCATGACATAAAAACACCTAAACGAACAGTATTGAGACCTGCCCCTCGTCATTGCTCTCGTCATTGCTCAATTATTGGACCCTATCGATTCGTATGGTGGGGTGAGTGCAACGAACCCCAGCATTTTCGCCTGTGCGGCAGCGACCGCTGGGGTGACCGGCTCCGCCGTTAAAAACCGCAACGCTCACCGCCAGCCTACCGGCGTGGTTGCCGCGGCAATGCAATGCGGGAATCGTTGCAGCGAAAGATACGTTTCAAACAGCCTGAAGCGGCACGCTAGACGCGTTTGAGAAAATCCGGATGGCGGCTGAACACCTTGCTGCGCCAATCTGCCTGGGTGCGATCCAGCAGGTCGACGGCCAGATTGGGCAGATGCCCGCAGGCCCGGTTGCGGCCTTCCTGTTTGGCCAGATACAGGGCGCGATCGGCGATGGTGATGACAAAGTCCAGACTGAACAGCTCAGGGCGTTCGCGATAGAACGGGTAGACCGACCAGCCCAGCGAAGCGGTCGGCTGGATCAGCACGCCGCTGTCGAGTTCGACATTGAGCTGGGCGATCTCCGCAATGATCTGTTCCGCGAGTTTTTTGCCGTCATCGCGGTGGCAGTGGATGCCGAGATAGACGAACTCTTCGCCGCCGAAGCGAAAGATCAGGTCTTCCCGGCGCTTGAAGCCGAGCAGCCGGCTGGCGACCGCCTTGAGTACGGCATCGCCGGCGGCATGCCCGTGTTGATCGTTGACCAGCTTGAAATGATCCAGATCGATGGCGGCGACGAACAGATCCACCGCGTCTTCGTCCCTGGCCGCGCTGGCTTTGACCTGGATGGCGGCGACCTCGTCGCGCATCCATTCGCCGAAGCGATGACGATTGCAAAGCCCGGTCAGTGGGTCGGTGGTCGCGGCGATCTGAAGTGCCTCGGTCTTGGCTGCAACCAGTCGCTCCAGTTCGGCGCCGCGCGCGCGCAGGGCCCGCAGGCGCCATTGCACAGCGATCCAGACCAGTGCCAGGGCCAGCGCCCAGAAGGCAAACACCGCCCAGCCGCGTCGATACCAGGCGGCGACTACCGTTATCGGCACGGTCGCGGTGCCGCCGCTGGCGCCGATTGCATCCAGTGCCTCCACTTCGAACAAAAATACGCCGGCCGGCAGATTGGTGAAATCGCGGCGGGTTTCGTTGCTCCACTGGCTCCAGGCTTCAACGCCATGCTTGGGCCGGATGCGCGAACGGTAGCGATTCATTTCGGGTGCGCGGTAGCTCGGCAGGGCATAGCCGAAGCGCAGGTTGGTTCCCGCCTTGACCGTTAGCGCGGGCACGCTGCCCACGCCGGCAAACAAGGGCTGCTTGTCGGTGGATACCTCGCGGATCAGCACCTGTTGCGGCTGGGCGCTGGGCAACTCGATGCGTGGATCGACCCGGACCACGCCCGCATCGGCGGCCAACCAGACCACGCCGTCGGGGTCGACCAGAATCGAGCGACTGACGCCGATCCCGGAAATGTCGTCAAAAACGCTGCGCTGGAGCCGGAACACCCCGGCGATGTCGCGTTTCAACAGGCGAATGCTGCCGCCGGTGCCGGCGACCAACAACTGTGTGGCGTCGATGAACCTGGCGTCGAGCAGGGCGCCGGTTTCGGTCAAGGGAACGATGGCGCTGGGTGCAAAGCGGCCGTCGCGGAACTCCAGGAATCCGCCGCTCTTGACCAGGAACAAGGCCCGATCATCGAGCTTTTCGACGGAAATCGTTCCCTTGGGCAGGCCCGCCTCCGGGCCGAACTCCACAACGCTGACCACCCGCAGGTCACCGGCCGCGCCCAGATTGATGCGCGCCGCCCGGCCGACCAGCGAACCCAGCCAGAGCGTGCGCGGGTCGCTTTGCTGCATGGAAACCACATCGAAGGAAACGTCCTGGCGCAACGCTTCCTCCCAGCCCTTGGCATTGCGACGCAACAGCGCGATGCCTTTGCGCAGCCCCGCCCAGATTCGCTGGGAGTCGCCGGGGATTTCGATGATTCCGAACACATGCTCGTTCGGCAAGGCCGGATCTCCACCGCCGAGCGGCCACAGGCCCCGCACTGTGGCCGCGTAATCCACGCCTTGGGCGCTGGTTACAGTCAGGATTACCGGGGTACCCATCGCTTTTGGCTGCAAGGTCCAACGCGCGGCATGGGTCTTGGGCGACAGCACGAACAAGTTGGAACCACGCCAGGTGGTAATCCCCAGGCCGGTGCGGATCACACCCAGCGATTCGCCATAGGCCGCTTCCGGCATCGGGAACAGGGCGATGCGCGAGGGGTATTCGATCCGCGACAGGGCGCTGCGCCAGGCAATCCACAGGCCGCCCTCGCGATCCAAGATCGTGGACTGAACCCCGGGCGCAACGCCCAGATCCTCGGGCTCGATGCGCTCCTGCACCACACCATCGGCATCGACAACCGCCACGCCGCTGGTCTGCTCGGGCAGGACCAGCCGCCCCGGCAGGGGCGACAGTCCGGTGCCGATGGGGAACACGACGCCGTGCAGGCTTGCTTCCGGGTTGCGGGCCGGTGGGCTTCCCCGATCCCATTCCCAGAGACCCACAGGCCGCTCGGTGATCGCGGTGATTCGCTGATCGTAAGACTCGACCAGGGTGCTGATGTCGATCTCCGCAAACACTTCGCCGCCCGCGATCAGTTCTGGGCCGTCCAGGCCGACCCGGCTCAGCCCGACATGGCGCACCTTGAGGTAGATCGCGTCCTGGCCCTGAAACAGCCGGCCGAAGCTGGTCTGGCTGCGAAATCCGCGGAACTTTCCATCAGCGGCACAGACCAGCAAGAAGTCGGAACGCAGGCACCATTGGTTCGGGTCCTCGGCAAACTCCCAAAAATTACCGCTGCCATGCAAACCTTCCGGAATCTCCAGCGCCGGGTCCAGTGCCCGCAGCGGCGTGCTCATCTGCGGAAAGAACCGCAGGAACTCCGGGCCGCCCACCACCAGGCCACCGCTGCGCGGCGCACCCAGCACGGTGACCGCACCGGGACTGTCCAGGGGCAGGCGCCGCCACTGACGACTGTCGAACTCCAGCAGCCCCGAGTTATCGCCGGCGTAGATCAGGCCCTCCTTGGTCTGGACCAGGGAATAGAACGGCGGGTCAGGGAAAGCCTGGTCGGCCTGCAATTCGCGCACGTCCCAGGTCTTGGCCGGCAGCACGCCCTGTTCCGCCGCACCGGCGAGCGCGCAGAACCCTAGGCCAAAAAAGCCAAAGAATGATCGAAGCAGCATGACATGGGGCCGGGTGGAGTATTCCCCGCACCATAGATACTTGGGCATTGACCTGCAACCGGGCTTGCGCGTAGCCTTGGCCTGGATGCAGTGATCGCTGCAGTCTTTCACACCATCAAGGGGAGAATCCGATGCACAGCAATGGCAATGGCGAGAACGGGGTTTCGGTTCCGACTGGCCTGGTCGAGCAACTACAGCAAATGACCACCAAGGGCGGCGACAGTAGGCAATTCGCGCCGGAGACTATGCCGCCCGGTCCCTCGCCGCAACCGCAAATCCAGGATCAAAGCCGCCGCGCCGACGATTGATCCATGCAACTGGCGGGAATCGAACTGGCGCTGAACCCCAGCGCCAGCATCGTCGTGCAAGGCGAGCCCGCGGCGCCCGCTTTTTTCGTGCAGGCCGCGATCAAGGCGGCGGCGCTGTCTTCGGTCTTGGTCGAGGCCAGCAATTTTCCGGACGCGCATGCATTTTTGCGCTCGGCCCTGATCGAGGGTCGGCGCGCGGCGCCCCTGTCCGCGCGGGGTGCCGATGAGTTGTT
>JBGSKT010000394.1:0-1531 GCA_041741075.1 Lysobacterales bacterium | reverse complement strand
CAGCCAGCGGTCCGGCCGGTCCGCCCCAGCCGCCAAGCAATCCGGCCGCCAGCAAGGCCAGCGCCACCTGGCTCGCGGCGACGCCGTCATGGCCGTCGCTCATATTGCAGGCGTTGATCAAACCGACCACACAGAACACCGTCGCCGGCCAGGTCAGCCAGCCCAGCGTCAGCACCGTTTGGCCATCCAGCAACGTGCCGAAATCGCCGAGCAGCACGCCAGCCGCCACGCCCATCACTACCGCCACCAGTGCCTGCACCACAAAGCGCAGTCGCGGCGACAGCCCGCGTCGATCGTCGATCAGCCCGACCAGCAACAACACCGCCGCGCCGACCAGCACGCCGCACAGCTTCGCGACAACGGCACCGCCCAGCCAGGCCAGACCCACGGCCAACCCCAGAGCAATCGCGATCCCGCCCACCGCCGGCACCGGATCGGCGTGCTGCTTGTGCCCACCCGGATGATCCAGCAGCCCAAGGGTCCCGGCAAAGCGCCGCAATACCTGGGTCGCGACCCAGGTCGTGGTCAGAGCCAACATCGCGGCAGTCAGTAAGAACGGCAAGTCAACGTCTCCGATCCGCACTGCTGGTTGGTGCGCCCGAGCTCAGGGGGCCGTAACCAACCTGAAGCGTGGCCAGACCGATGCTTGTGCAACGCTTGATGTCGACACATTCCGTATATACACTCCGCGCATGGAGTTCACTTGGTCTGAGCGCAAGCGTTCCCTCAACCTGAAGCAACATGGCCTCGACTTCGTTGATGCCGCTGCAGTCTTTCAAGGGCTGACCTTCACGTTCGAGGATGACCGGTTTTCCTACCAAGAGCAGCGTTGGGTTACGCTTGGGTTGCTCGCTGGCATTCCCGTCTCAATCGTGCATACAGAGACTACCGATGAAATCCGCATCGTCTCGCTTAGAAAAGCGACCACCCGTGAAGCGCAAATCTACTTTAGCCAAATCAAAGACTGACTGGGCACAGCTCAGGTCGGCGAATGCGGCAGTTCCAACCAAGGAGCATCCCGAGGCCGATGTGCGCCACATCGTCCGCGGCGTAGTGCGCCGTGGTTTGCAGATGCAGTTGCCCAAGTCCGCCATTTCGCTGCGCCTGGATCAAGACGTGCTCGAGTGGTTCAAGGCGCAAGGACCGGGTTATCAAACGCGTATCAATGCTGTGTTGCGGGCATTCCACGATGCTTCGTTAGGCGTCGCGCAAAAATAGCCTGGTCGAATTGCGCAGGATTTTGCTCTACCTGCAAGGCGCACAAAGACGCGCATAGTCGGACTATGTAAGCCTTTGTGCAACGACGCAGGCAGGGCAAAAGACCAGCAAGACGATCAGGTTATTTTTACGCGCCGCCTAAGCTATGCGCTCAAGCCGGTGTCGATAGCTGCTCCTGATTAGCCCCGAATCTCAGCCAGGGAACCCAAGGACCGTTCGTGCTGAGCGTAGCTCGCGCAGCGGGCGAAGTCGAAGCACCTCTCGGGACCCTTCGACTTCGCGCCTACGGCGCTACGCTCAGGGCGAACGGGTA
>JBGSKT010000393.1:0-6699 GCA_041741075.1 Lysobacterales bacterium | reverse complement strand
GGCCCTCGGGCGCGCCGGGGCCGGCGCCACCGGCTATGTCTACGACGCCGCCTCGCGCCTGACCGGCCTGGCGCAAGACTTCAGCGGCAGCACGGACGATCTGGATATCGGGCTCGATTACAACCCGGCCAGTCAGATCGTGCAGCGATTGCTGTCGAACGCCGCCTACGTCTGGTGGCCGGATCCCCTCGCCAGCGAAGGCTACGCGGTCAACGGCCTGAACCAGTACACCAGCATCGGCGGCAAGGTAATGGCCTACGACGCCAACGGCAACCTCACCGCCGATGGTGCCCGCAGCTACGGCTACGATGTCGAGAACCGCCTGATCGGCGCATCGGGTGATGCCAGCGCCACGCTAACTTACGACCCGCTGGGGCGGCTGTACCAGACCACGATCAACGGCCAGACCACCCGCTTCCTGTACGACGGCGACGCGCTGGTCGCCGAATACGATGGCGCCGGGAACCTGCTGCGCCGCTACGCGCATGGCCCCGGCCGCGACGAACCGATCGTCTGGTACGAAGGCTCCACGGTAAGCGCCGCAGCGCGCCGCTACCTGCATGCCGACCACCAGGGCAGCATCATCGCCACCAGCCGCAGCGACGGCACGCGACTGGACCGGAACACCTACGATGCCTACGGCGTGCCGGCCGACACCAACGCCGGACGCTTCGCCTACACCGGTCAGATTGCGCTGGCGGAACTGGGGCTATACCACTACAAGGCGCGAGCGTATGATCCCCGCCTCGGCCGGTTCCTACAGACCGACCCGGTGGGCTATGAGGATCAATTCAACCTCTACGCTTATGTGGAGAATGATCCGTTCAACAAGACGGATCCGGATGGGCGCTCGGCGTGTCCTGGCTCGAGTAGACGTGAGTGCATTCAGGCTGATTCTTTCAAGCCGGCTCGATCCACCGGACAAACGACTCAAGCTTCTGCCTCCGTCGGCAAGGCGATGGTTGCTGGGAAAGACGTCGTTGCTGTTCCTTCCGGTGGCCGCGCCGAGAAGATTGGGTTCGTAGTGCCCGCAGAAGGTGGCGGCCACGAGGTAAAGCCGGCTAGGGACGCAACTACGGGTCGCGACTCGCGCACAGATTCCGCATCAGCAACAGTTCCTAATGGCGCCGCCGCGGTGATACATGGCCATATCAATGGCCGGACGGACGGTGTAGTGAGCCCTAGCGATGCCGGCCCTCTTAAGCAGGGCCTTCCAAATGGCGTCGTTAGCGAAGGCAGAGTGGGCGTGACAGAAATCGTCAACGGTCGTCTTCAGTTCCGAATGCTTGAAGGACGAATGTCGGATGGCGAGTCTCGTCGCCTGCAAAGCAGCTTGAACAAGCAGCAGCCTGCTTTCATGAGGCCAGAAGAGGAATAGGTATGCACAGTCATTCCATTACGATCATTTGTGCGCTACTACTTTCAGCGTGTTCCGGATCTTCAGCAGTAAAGTCAATTGCTGCTGATGAATCGTTCCTTTCTGCGTCGATGTTTCATGAGAAGAGCGATGGCGAGCTCGTGACTTTACGGGGCTGGGTTTCCATGCGTCACGAGGACTGGAATCTTTGGGCAACCTGGTCAGATCACGAAGACTGGAACACTACGCGCTGCATTTCGCTTAGCGGTTATGACGAACTTCGTGACCACGCTAAGGACTTCGACGGGAAGCTTGTTGAGGTTACTGGCACTCTGCTCAGCGATGCGACTGAACGCGGGCGAATTGTGCGCTTAGGTTCATGCAGGGAGGTCGCAATCAGGGTCAACGGGCTGTCGAGCGTGCGACTAGTGGACGCTCACATTGTTAAATAGGGAAGAGAGGGCGCGGGGAACCAATGGGGTCTATCTTTGTAGCGTCAAGTGCCGGCGAATGGGGATGCGGCGTAAGCGTCTGCTAAAGACACCTACGCCTCAGGGGCGGAGACGGGGTCAGGTCTTTCATTGTTGCATTGATGCAATGTGGGAGGTAAGCCCAAGCGATGGCTCGACCGATCCGACTGGAGTTTGAGGGGGCACGGGGTCAGGTTCTTCATCGTTGCATCAAGGGCCACTTACGAGCCTGCCCCCGGCCGGCGACCTGACCAGCAAGAACACGCAGGGCTACGGCTTCGACGCCGCGCACCGGCTGACTGCGGTCGCTGGCATCGCGAGCTACGTCTACGATGGTTTCGGGCGCCGGGCGAAGGAGACCAAGGCCAGTGGCAGCCAGGACATCGGTGTGTTCAGCTCGGCCGGCCAGCGCAGGTACCTGAAGCGCGGTGGCGAGTGCATCTTCGTCCAATACCTCGGCAGCAGCCGTCCTTGGTGCAGGGCGCCAGCCGCGCGATGCCGATGCCAGAGGGCATCGGAAAAGCTTGCGCGCTCACCCCTGGGGCGAACCGATCGGCGGCCCGCTCGACGGACTCGGCAACACCGGCCACGAAATGGAACAAGAGACCGGGCTGACGCCTATTCCGCGCCTATTCCCGATGCGGCATAACGCCGCGCGGCGGATGCGTCAGCTGGTCTGTCATCAGATTCGCCCCGGCACGGTCTATCGCGGTCCGGACCACCGGCGCTCGACCGATACCCGCATCCGGTCAGGCCGATGGCGGTGGGTTAAAGCGCCACGGGCCGTGGCCCGCTACCATCGTGGCCGCAGCTTGCGGCCGCGAAGGCGCCGCCGCGCCAATCCACCGTCCCGCCGCCCGGCCGCCAACGGTCGGTCGTCCCCAACCGAGTCGATCCATGCACGCCACCCTGCCGCTCCTGGTCAATACCGATTTCCCGGCGCTGCGCCGCCGCCGTCTGGACACGCTGCAAGCCAATCTGGGCTATCGCTGTAACCAGAGCTGCCTGCATTGCCACGTCAACGCCGGCCCGACCCGCAAGGAAATGATGGACCAGGACACGCTGGCGCTGATCCTGCAAGTGCTGAAGGCGCGCGGCACCGGCACGCTGGATCTGACCGGCGGTGCGCCCGAACTGCACGAGGGTTTCCGCTGGTTGGTCGGCGCCGCGCGTGCCCAGGGGGTGCGGGTGATCGATCGCTGCAATCTGACCATCCTGTTCGAGCCGGGGCAGAACGGCCTGGCCGAGTTTCTGGCCGGGGCCTTGGTCGAAGTGGTCGCCTCGCTGCCCTGCTATTCGATGGAGAATGTCGACCGCCAGCGTGGCGACGGCGTGTTCGACAAAAGCATCCGGGCGCTGCAGATGCTGAACGCGCTCGGCTATGGAAAGCCGGGTTCCGGACTGGTGCTGAATCTGGTCTACAACCCGCAGGGTCCGGTGTTACCGCCCGATCAGGCCGCGCTTCAGGCCGACTACCAGCGCGAGCTGCACGCACATTTCGGCATCCGCTTCAACGCCCTGTTGGCGCTGGCGAACATGCCGATCAACCGCTTCGGCTCGACGCTGGTCTCCAAGGGCACCTTCGGCGGTTATCTGGACCTGCTCAAGGCCAACCATCGCGACGCCAATCTCGACCAGGTGATGTGCCGTAGTCTGGTCAGCGTCGATTGGCAGGGCTATCTGTACGATTGCGACTTCAACCAGCAGTTGGGCTTGGCCGTGGCCGATCCGCGCCTGCCCGGTGAGCGGCCGCACCTGCGCGACCTGCTGGCGCACGATCCGGAAGGCGCCAGCATCCGCGTCGCCGACCATTGTTTCGGATGCACCGCCGGCAGCGGTTCGAGCTGTAGCGGTGCGTTGAAGGCGCTGGCGGCCTGAGCCGCCGGCAATCTGGCCATTCCATCAGGTAAATCGACATGCACGAAATCGTTAAGGACTACTACGGCAAGCAGCTCGCCAGCACGGCGGATTTGAAGACCACCGCCTGCTGCGATATCAGCCAGGTGCCGGCCTGGCTGAAGCCCTTGCTGGCGAAAATCCACCCCGAGGTGCAGTCGCGTTATTACGGCTGCGGCCTGGTCTGTCCGCCCCTGCTCGAGGGTTGCCGGGTGCTCGATCTGGGCTGCGGATCGGGTCGCGACGTGTACGCCCTGGCGCAACTGGTCGGGCCCAACGGCAGCGTGGTCGGCGTGGACATGACCGAGCAGCAATTGACCGTGGCCGAGGGCCACCGCGCTTACCACGCGCAGGCCTTCGGCTACGACAATGTGCGCTTCCTGCATGGCTATATCGAACGCCTGCACGAACTCGATCTGGCCCCGGCCAGCTTCGACGCGATCGTGTCCAATTGCGTGGTCAACCTGAGCCCGGACAAGGCCGCGGTGCTGGCCGGAGTCGAGCGTCTGCTCAAGCCCGGCGCCGAGTTCTATTTCTCCGATGTCTACGCCGACCGGCGCATCCCGGCGAGCGTGCAGAACGACCCGGTGCTGTACGGCGAATGCCTGGGCGGCGCGCTGTACTGGAACGATTTTCTGCGTCTGGCCCGCGCCGCGGGTTTCACCGACCCGCGCTTGGTCGAAGACCGGCCGCTCGCGATCACCGATGCTGAGCTGGCCCGCCGGGTCGGCAGCATCCGCTTTTTCTCGGCCAGCTACCGCCTGTTCAAGCTGGCTGGGCTCGAAGACGCCTGCGAAGACCATGGCCAGGCGGTGATCTACCGCGGCAGCATCCCCGAACACGCGCAGCGCTTCGACCTGGACAAGCACCACGCGATCGACACCGGGCGGGTGTTCCCGGTCTGCGGCAACAGTTTCCGCATGCTGAAAGAATCCCGCTTCGCCGCGCACTTCGACTTCATCGGCGACAACAGCCGGCACTTCGGCCTGTTCGAGGGCTGCGGCACCAGCATCCCGTTCGACAGCACACCGCCTCCCGCCGACCAGGGCGCCTGCTGCTGATGCTGGCCGCGCCTGGGAGCGCCGAGCACCAGCTCGGCAATCTTGCGCTTGATGACGGTCGTCTGGCCCCAGGCCGCTGGACTTCCGCGTCGGCGCCGCGGACCGTTTCCAGGGATTGGCCTTGGTGTGGGGCGCGGACACGGCGTTGAATGCCGAGCTGGTGCTCGGCGCGCCCAGGTCTTGCCGAGCTGGTGCTCGGCGCTCCCAGGTCTTGCGAGCGGGTGCTGGGCGCGCCCAGGCTGGCAACGCATACGTTTGCACTGGCGGTCGGCGTGGCTGCGCATGCGCCATAATTGCGCTGCTGCGCGCACTTGCGCCGCCACGACCCTGCTGACCAAGGCGATTCTGTGCACGAGACCCTGCTGCTGTTCGGCGCCACCGGCGATCTCGCCCAGCGCTATCTGTTTGCTTCCCTGCTCAACCTGCTGCGCGATCGTCTGCTGCCGCCGGGTTTCAAGGTCTACGCGATTGCCCGCCAGGAACTTGGCCGTGCCGGCTTCCATGCCCTGCTGCTGAAGCGGCTGGGCGATGTCGATCCGAACGCGCCGGAAGTGCTCGATCTGCTCGCGCGCACCGAATACGTAAGCGTCGATCTGGCCGATCCGGCGCAACTGGTCGAGCGTCTGGCGCCGCTTGCCGGTCGCGATTGCGTGAGTTATCTGTCCACCCCGCCGAGTTTGTATGTGCCGATCACCCAGGGTCTGAAAGCGGCTGGGCTGCTCGATGCGCCGTCGCGGCTGGTGCTGGAAAAGCCGATCGGCCGCGATCTCGCCAGCGCCCGCGCGATCATGCACGCGGTCAGTGCCTGCGTCAGTGAAGACCGGGTGTTCCGCATCGACCATTATCTGGGCAAGGCGCCGGTGCAGAACCTGCTTGCGCTGCGTTTCGGCAACGCCCTGCTGGAAGCGGTCTGGCACCACCGCTTTATCGCCTCGGTCGACATCCTGGTCGCCGAGACCGATGGCGTCGATGGCCGCGAGGGCTATTACGCCAACTACGGCGCGCTGCGCGATATGGTGCAGAACCACATCCTGCAATTGCTTTGCCTGATCGCGATGGAACCGCCGTCGGCGCTGGACGCCGATTCGGTGCGCAACGAGAAGCTCAAGGTGCTGCGCGCACTGCGTCCGATGCGCGCCGCAGAGGTCAATCAACACAGCGTGCGCGGCGCGTACCAGTCGGGCGTGGTCGGCGGCAAACCGGTGGCCGGTTTCCAACCGCCGACGCCGGCCGCCGAGGACACCGAGACCTATGTCGCCCTGATCGCACACATCGACAACTGGCGTTGGGCCGGGGTGCCGTTCCGGCTGCGTACCGGCAAGCGCATGGCCGAGCGCTGCTCCGAAGTGGTGATCACCTTCCGCGAGGTTTCGCACTGGCTGTTCGAGAAGCCGAGCCGCGAACGCTCGACGCCGAACCGCATGGTGTTCCGCTTGCAGCCCGAGGAGAACATCGAACTGACCCTGATGAGCAGTCTGGCCGCGCCCGAGTGGGGCGCGCTGGAACTGCAGCCGCTGCCGCTCGATCTGTCGATGCCGATCAGCCTGCGTCGGCGCATCGCCTACGAGCGACTGCTGCTCGACGCCTTCCACGGCAACCCGGCGCTGTTCGTGCGCAACGATGAAGTCGAGGCGGCCTGGACCTGGATCGACAGCATCGCCGACGCCTGGCGCGAAGCCGGTACCCCGATTCAGCCGTACATGGCCGGTTCCTGGGGACCGGAAGCGGTCGAGACCCTGATGCCCGAGTGTTGCTCGGGCGGCGCACGCCGCGCCCATCGCAAGGGCGCGTAGATCGATGCCGCGTACTGCCCGCCATCGCGCCCTGCTCGCCGACATCGGCGGCACCAACGCGCGCTTCGCGCTGGCCGATACCGGTGCCGCCATGCCCCTGCTCGCCGAGACCATCCGCGATT
>JBGSKT010000392.1:0-3566 GCA_041741075.1 Lysobacterales bacterium | reverse complement strand
CACGGCAACGAGCCGCGCACTGATGCCGGTGCCGCGCCACAGGTCTGCTGCAACGGCGAGGACCGCCAACCAAAGACCGAGATCGATGCTCATGCGCCAGCGTCGCCGCCAGTCCGCGATCGCGTCAACGCGACCTGCTCAAGAGAGTGGCAGTCGGCATATTCAACCCAGACTTGCGTGTCGTTCGCGCAACCTACCAAACACAGGCAGCCCCCGTATCGTCGGGGTATTTCCAGCTGGTGCCGTCGCAGGCACAGAGTTTGGCGGTGCTGGTCATGGCCATCAGACCGTTGTACGTGGCGCCACAGGCTACCGGTGCGGCGCCATAGCGTGTCATGGCGACTGTGCCACTGACCGACAGCGTTCCGCTGGGGGTTGTCGTCCCAATCCCGACGTTGCCGCCAGAAGGGTTCAAAGCCAAAGTCTTGAATGCAGTCGCATTCACCAAAGCCTGTATAAACCCAGTTCCGATGCTCGCTGCTCCAACCGCTGATGTCAATGTGCCTAAGGACAACCGCGTAGCACCGCCACCCGCAACTTCCAATTGAGAATATACGTTCGTTACTGGAAATGCCGAAGCATTTCCATTTACATGAAGCGTGGCATTGGGGCTACTCGTCCCCACCCCCACATACCCATTCGTGCCCACATACAGGCTGGGCGTGGTGGTTTGCGCGCTGGTGCTTACCACAAAGCTGCCGCTTACTTGCAGCGTGGCAGTGGGGGTTGCGGTGCCGATACCGACCTTTCCATTCTCAAAGTTCACACTATCGACCGTTGTTCCCGTCCGCCGCACATACAGCCAACGGGTAGCTACACTGTCAGCATCATTCACAGCAGTCCCTTGGAAATCTTCAGTCGAGGCATACATCTTCCAAATTTTATTGTCTGATGTACCATCAGTTTCCCGCCACATTACTTGTGGCAATGTGTGCCCCAGCTGCAACACTCCCGTTACGTGAAGGGTTGAACTCGGTTCTGTCGTTCCAATCCCGACGTAACCATTGGATTTGATCGTCAGGTGATCATTTGCACCATAGCCAAGATTGAACGTCCAATCATTTGCAGCCGTATAATAATTCCGAATGCGACCATATTGAATTAAGTTTTGGTAAAACCCAATGCTTGTTCCGTTATTTGTACTATTAGATGAAGGGTTATCCAAACGTAGAAGTTCAGTTGCCACCTCAGCCGTATTGCTTTCATAAAGATGGAGATTTGACGATGCCGCACTCGTCCCAATCCCTACATTCCCCGTAAAGTACCCGTTGGTGCTGGAAATGCCGTTCATCGTGGTGATGCTCACACCCGGGCCGACGTAGCGGCCGGTGCTATCAAGGTACGCCGTTTGAGCAACGCTGCCGGTGGTAAAACTGATAGTGCCGCCCGCCGTGGTGTAAACCCGCGCAGTGGTGTTGGTGCTGGAAATGCTGTCGGCCGATCCGCTGCTGCCGGAGCCGGAGCCGGAGCCAAGGTTTGTCCACGCACTGCCGTCGCAGAACTCGATGAGTTGGTCCTTGTACCGCAGCGTACCCGCCGAATCCGCGCTACAGCCGAAGGCGGTGCCCATCGTGTCGGTTGCCCAGGCGTTATAGAGGGTGGTGTCCGAGATATTGACCGCCACGCCGCCACAGCTTTGCAGTTTTTGAGAATAGTAAACCGTGTTGCTGGTGGGGGTGGTGCAGCCAGTTGACGTTGCGAAAGGTGGTGCCGCATGGGCGGGAGCATCAAGAAGACCAACGGCCGCCGCGAATACCGCACAACCGAGAGCGCGGCCCAGCCGCTGCATACCCGTCACCGCACGTGGCCTATTCATACGGGCATAGTGTCAGCCCTCGTTTTCAAGGGGAAGTGACCGGCCGACGAATTCTGCCACCGCCGTAGGCACCTGCATTGCCGCCTGCACCTCTGCGGCATACGCTTCGTATGCCGATCAACAACGAAGGAGGCGCCATGACACAACCCGAACAGCCACGCGGTAACTTCACCATCAACTTGAACTTCCGCCGCAACGGCAACGGCAAAGCCCCGCCGATCACCGGCCGCATTTCCACCCCCGAAGATCCCGAGACCGAATTCGCGTTCTCCGCCTTCCAGCACACCGACAAGAACGGCGAATCCTACTGGATCGGCCCCGTCGAAATGAACCGCTCGATGCGCCAGGCGCTGAACGCCGAGCCCGAACGCGGCACCCACTTCGTCGCGATCCGCGAGAACGGGTTCAAGGTGTTCAAGGAGCACCACGACGGCTCGCCCAATCCCGCCTACGCCGCGCTCACCAAGGAGCAGCAGGCGCACGAGGACAGCAAGCCCGCCTATTGGGCCACCTGGACGCGCACGCCCAACGACCCGCCGTTGCGCGCTTCCGCGTGGGAGCGTGACGCCAGCCGTTACGGCCCCTGGGCGTCTGGCAACACACAGCATCCACTGACCAAGGAACAAACCGCCGCGATGCAGGCCGGCCAACCCGACGCCACCGCGCTCAACACCGCCGAGCCCAAACGCGCCGCCACAAAACCCATCCGCAAATCCGACGGCCGCGACCGCGCCTAGACTGATGGGTGCGGACAGCATCGCATCTTCTGGTCTTGTCCGAGCTTGCGAATTGCTGATTGCCGACCGAACGAGCACGGTTGCAGCCGTCACACACCCTCACCAACCATCACTGATGTGGTCGCTAATTGGTCGCTAGGTGATTTTATGGGGTGGTCGCTAGGGTATCTAACCCCTTGAAATAATTGGTCGGAGTGGCGGGATTTGAACCCACGACCCCCAGTCCCCCAGACTGGTGCGCTAACCAGGCTGCGCCACGCTCCGATAGGCCGCTTGTCTCGCACGACTGGGCCTTGAAGGTCAACCTCCCGTCGGAGTCGAGCGATCCTGGCGTTCCCTTTCCTCAGGATCCGACGATAATGCCGCCGTTGGGATGCAGGACTTGGCCGGACATGTACGAGGAATCCTCGCACGCCAGGAACAGGAACGACGGCGCGACCTCGTTCGGCTGGCCGGGGCGTTTCATGGGCGTGTCCTTGCCGAAGTCCGGGATTTCCTTCGCCGGCTTGCCTCCGCACGGGTTCAGCGGGGTCCAGATCGGGCCCGGCGCCACCGCGTTCACGCGGATCCCCTTCTCGATCAGGTTCTCGGATAGCGAGCGCGTGAAGGCGGTGATCGCGCCTTTTGTGGCGCTGTAGTCAAGCAGCCCTGGCGAGCCCTTGTACATGGTCACGCTGGTCGTGTTGACGATCGCCGCCCCTTTCTCGAGATGCGGCATCGCCGCCTGCGTCAGGAAGAACATCGAGAAGATGTTGGTCTGGAACGTCCGGCGAAGCTGCTGCTCGGTGATCTCCTGGATGTTCTCGTCGGGATGCTGCTCGCCGGCGTTGTTGACGAGGATGTCGATCTTTCCGAACCGCTCGATGGTGCTGTTGACGACCTTTTCCGCGAACGCGCTGTCGCCGAGGTCGCCGGCAACGAGCAGCGCGGTGCGCCCCTCGGCCTCCACCGCCTCGCGCGTGACGGTCGCATCCTCGTGCTCGGAGAGATAGACGACGGTCACGTCCGCGCCT
>JBGSKT010000391.1:0-6349 GCA_041741075.1 Lysobacterales bacterium | reverse complement strand
GCGGGGCTGGTGGCGGAGGTTCTGCCGCGGAGGCGACCGCGGGCTCATCGAACACCGGTGTCTCCGGCACCGGCCAGTAGCCCAGCGCGGCCAGGCTGTCGCGGGTGACATCGAGGATCTGCTCGCGACCGGGGCGCTGCGCGTGGGTCGCTTCCAGATAGAACTCGATGCTCGCGACCGCGTCGGCCAAGCGGTCCATCTGATCGGGCGTGGGTACCCGGCGGCGACGCAGCAATTCAATTTCGATGAACTTGGCAGTGGCGCCGAGCAACTCGGCGGCCTCGTTCAGATGGATCATGCGCACCGCACCGGCAACTTCGTCGAGCAGCCGCGGAATGTGCTCGGCCTTGGCGTGTTCCCAACCGGATTCGACAAAGGCGACCACGTCCTGCTTGATCTGCTGCAGGTTGGTCTGCACTTCCTTCATCAGCGAATCGAGAATCTTGCGCACCTCGGTCTGCGGCAATTCGAAACTGGTATCGCCTGCGGCATTCCTGGTTGCGGTCGGCTCGTCGCCACTGCCCATGCGTTCGATGTGATCATCGAGCGAGGCCTCGACGAACAGCAGGGCGCCGGCGATGTCGAGCAAAATGCCCTCTTCGGCGACACGGCTGCCGGCGGTGATCTCGCTCAGCGACTGCCGCTGTTCCTGGATCACCCGGCGCGGTATGCCCAGGCCGAGCACGCCGAGCGTGTCGCCGATCCGATCGAGCAATTCCACCTGCGGAGAAAGATCGCCGACACTGGCATTGGCGGTGCGCAGGAACAGATCCAGCGCGTCTTTTACCCGCAGCAGATCTTCCTTGATGGCCACCGAAACGGTGTCCAGAACGGCGCGATTGCGCCCGACCATGGAATCGCGTGCCTGTTCGATTTCTTGTTCGGTCGCGACCAACTGGTCGAGCTGGTAAATCCGTTTGACCTCGCCGATCCGGCCTTCACTGCCTTTCGACTGCGCGATGTAATAGAGCAGATTCTTCAGCAGCTCACGCGGCGGCTCGGCCCGGAACGCGCCCTCGCCGGCATCGACCATGCGCTTGATTTCGCGGTCGACCCGGCCGTACATCAGCTTGACCGCAGCGTTTGCATCGACGTCGCCGGAGCGGATTGCATCGAGCAGACAGGACGCCAGCCACCACAGGCGGCGCGCGTCTTCCTGGAAGCTGATCGAACCGAGGCCATCCAGTGCATTGAGCAAGCCGGTGACTGCCAGGCTGGAGCCCTGATCGCGCAGGAACTTCACCAGCGCGGCCTGGAAGTTGATGCGCAGGCGGCCGGCGACATTGCGCAATTCTGCCTCCGCCACCGGACGCTCCGGCCCCTTGACGCTGGCCGGCAGGGGCACGGTCAGGTCGGGGCTGAACAATACGCCCTCGCTGAGCAGCTTCTCACCGCGGCAGGCGCGCAGGTCGTTGAGCAGCGGCAGCAGCACGATTGGAATGTCTTTGTGACCGCTCTGCAGGCGTTCCAGATAATCCGGCAACTGCAAGGTGCCGCGCAGCAGCGACGCGAAAGCGTCGTCCTTGACCCGGATCTGGTCGTCGAGCAGCGCCTGCGCGACGTGCTCCATTTCCTCGACCACCATGGCGGCGCCGTACAGCTCGACCATGCGCAGGGTGCCCTGCACCTGGTGCAGATAGGTCGCACAGAAACGCATCAGGCTGGAATCAGCCGGATCCTCGGCGTAGGCTTCCAGCGCCTGCCGCGCCTGGCGCAGGGTCTCGTCGAGTTCCTGCTTGACCCAGTTCAAGGTGGTGAAGTCGATGTCTTCTTGCAAACGCATGGCGTGGCCTCACCCGACCCGTTGGTACGCCAGCGTCTGGCGCCCACCGACCCGTGTCAGCAGTGGATTGGTGTATCCGGTGACTTCACCTGGTCCCAGAATCAGCAGACCACCGGGCTTCAGTCGGGACGCGAGCGCGTCGAGCAAGCGCTTGCGTCGTTCGCGGGCGAAATAAATCAGCACATTCTGACAAAAAACGAGATCCAGCTGCTTGAGCGGCGCGCGGCCGACCTCGAGCAGGTTGAACAACGCAAAGCCGACCCGCTTGCGCAACGAAGCATTGATCACGAAGGCGCTGCCGCCAACGTTCTCGGTGTACTCCCCGCGGTAGGGCTGGGGAATCTCGGCGTGGCGTTCGATCGGGTACTGGCCGCCGCGCCCGACCATCAATGCCGGGTTGGAAATGTCGGTAGCGGTTACGCCGAAATACACCTGATGATCGCCCAGGGCACACAACCCACGGTCCAGCACCATGGCCAGCGACCAGGCTTCTTCGCCGGTGGCACAGCCCAGGCTCCATGCATGGATTGCGCCAGTTGCACCGGGTCGCACCCAACCCGGAAGCCACTCGCCGGCGATCAGGTCGAAGGAAGGTTCGTGGCGGAAAAAACGTGTCTCGTGCACAGTCAACCGATCGACCAGGGTCGCCCATTCCACCGCGCCGCGGGCGCCATTCAACACATCGTTGAAGTAGTTTTGGAAATTATCGTGGCCGGTTTCACGCATACGAATCCGCAACCCGGTGACCAGGAACGACTTGCGCCCGAGCGGTACCAGCACCCCGGTACGCCGCTCCAGCAGGTCCACCCAGCGTGAAAACTCCTCGTCGCCCATGCTCGGCAGCGAAGGTAAGGGCGATCCAGCGCGGGTGGGCGTACTCAGCATCCGAGGGGAAGTCCTGTGGTCATCGCAGCAAACTCAGCCTGGCAGCTTGAAGTCGGCGACCGATCGACGCAGGTCGGCGGCGAGCTGGGCCAGGTTGCCAATCGATTCCGCGGTCTGCGAGGCGCCGGCCGAGGTTTGCGTGGTGATCTCCTGAATCACGTTCATGGTCGCCGAAATATTGGTTGCCGCCGCCGACTGCTGGCGGGCTGCTTCGGAGATGTTCTGAATCAGGTCGGCGAGGTCGGTCGAAACCTTTTCGATTTCGCCCAGGGCCAGGCCGGCGTCTTCGGCCAGCCGCGCACCCGAGACCACTTCCGATGTGGTCTGCTCCATCGAGCTTACCGCTTCGTTGGTATCGGCCTGAATCGTCTGCACCAGGGTTTCAATTCGCTTGGTGGCACCGGCGGATCGTTCTGCGAGGCGCTGCACTTCGTCCGCGACCACCGCGAATCCGCGCCCGGCCTCACCGGCGGATGCCGCCTGAATGGCGGCGTTCAGCGCCAGAATGTTGGTCTGATCGGCAATGTCATTGATCAGTTCGACGATCGAGCCAATCTCCTGCGAGGACTCACCCAGACGTTTGATGCGTTTCGAGGTCTCCTGGATCTGGTCACGGATGTTGTCCATGCCCTGGATGGTCTGGCGCACGATTTCGGCGCCCTTGCTGGCGATCTGCACTGAGCGGTTGGCCACGTCGGCGCTCTCGGCGGAGTTTTTCGACACTTCGTCGATCGACACCGCGATCTCGTTGATCGCCGCCGATGCCGAGGTGATCTGCTGCGCCTGATGTTCGGCTGCCTCGGCCAGATGCATGGCGGTGGCCTGGGTCTCCTGGGCGGCCGCGGCGACCTGCACCGCAGTTTCATTAATGGTGGTCACCAGGGAGCGCAGCGCCTCGACCGCGAAGTTCACCGAGTCGGCGATCGCGCCGGTGATGTCCTCGGTAACCGTGGTCTTGACGGTCAGGTCGCCTTCGGCCAGCGAGCCCATTTCGTCCAGCAAGCGCAGAATGGCTTCCTGGTTACGGGTATTGAGATCGGCGGTGGTCTGGTACTGGCGACGCTGGATCCGGTATTGCGACAGTGCGGCCAGCACACCGAACAACAGGGTCGCGAAACCGAGTCCGATCGACACCCCGTTGTTGCCTAACAGGCGGCGACCACCCAGTGCATTGAGGCGGGTGGAAAGATTCTTGCTGTCTTCGAGCAGACCGGCGGAGAATTCGGAAATGGATCCGGACGCTTCGGTCACTTCGAATAGCTCGGTCGATGCTTCCTGAATCTTGTCGACGTTCTGTCCGATCTGGCCATAGAGTTCCTGCACGTCGGCAAGAATCGCCCGTGCCTGCGAGTCGGTCAGGGCGGACAGGCCGAGTTCGGAGCTGCCGCGGATCAAACCGTTGAGCACATCACCGTAGGCCTTGGCGTCACGCGAGAACTGATCGGCGGCCGAGGTGGCGAGGTCACCGCCTTTCAGAATCTCGGATACGCGACGCAACATGCGGTCGGCGAGCAGGGTCTGGCGGGTGGCCAGGTAGATCTGCTTGGCCGGCGCGCCGCGCTCGGTAAGGTAACTCACGATCTCTTCCATCTTCGCGGTCAGGCGCGGAATATTGGCCTGGAACTCGCTCGCGGTATCGGTGATGTCGAGCACCAGGTCGCTACGGCTCTGAATGGTTTCGGCGGCCTTGCTGACCGGATCCCAGTCGGTGGCGAGCTTCTTCAACACGATCGCCACTTCGGCGCCGCCGGCCTGATTCAGATAACTGGGAATCGGGTTGACCTTGGCGTTGGCCGCACTGCCCTTGAGCAGGGCATTGACGTTAACCTCGATGTTGTCGCGGGTCGCCCTGAGTTCTTCGAAAGCGTCGATATTGCCGAGCGCCGCCTCGGTCGCAAATTTGGAAATTTGCTGCGACTGCACCTGCAATTCGGTGGCCCGGGCGATCGCGTTTCGATCCTGGCCGTCCTTGAACAGTCGGTAGCCGACGTTTGCACCCATCAGTACCAGGAACACCACCGCCAGCAACGCGGTCGTGACCGAACCGAACAGACGCCCGGACAGACTTCCACTGGTTGAACTCATACGCTCACCTCGCCCATTGACCAACAGCCGACGTCATGCCGCCGCCTGCGTGAAATCGCGCGCTCGCACCAGCGCACTCATGCTGAATTCCCGGTACGGGGTCCCATTCCAGTCGAAAAACCGCGGTATGAACTTTTCATAGCGTTCATCTTCTTCGGTCATGTCGTCGATCAGATTGCCGTCATTGAACGCCCGCTGGCCAAGGATTTCATCGACGACCACTCCGACGCTGCTGCCGGCCTGCCTGACCAGCAGCACCCGGCTGCGTTCCTTGTGCGGCGCGCGCTCGCCCTCGATGAAGCAACGCAGGTCGACCACCGGCACCAGGTTACCGCGCACGTTGGCCACACCGAGCAACCAGATCTGCGTACCCGGCACCGTGGTCAGCGCCGGGAACGCGAGAATTTCCTGCACTTCTTCGATACTGCTGACCAGATTGCGGCTGCCCAGGCGAAATGCAATTCCGCGCCACGACCCGGGCGCGTCGATCAATTCGGGGACGCCGGCGACATGCGCCAAGCTGCGTTGCTCGTAATCGAGCAGCACCTCGAAAGGCGAAAGCGCCGGCGCTGCGATCGCTGCTTCGGCAAAGTCAGACATGCAGCGCAACCCGTGGCCGCATCAGCCACGCCGCACCGCCGAACCTGCCGGCACGGGCAAAACCTGCTTGCTTGTCATGAATGCCCATTGCGCCCCCTTCCGGCTTCCCGATCAAGATTTCGGTGAGACAAACTTGCGAATGGCCGACAACAGTTCTTCGCGGGTAAACGGTTTGGTCAAGTACTGCTCGGAGCCGACCATGCGGCCGCGTGCCTTGTCGAACAATCCGTCCTTTGAAGACAACATTATCACCGGCGTCGAGCGGAACAGCTTGTTGGTCTTGATCACCGAGCAGGTCTGATAGCCATCCAAACGCGGCATCATGATGTCGACGAAGATCAGGTCAGGCTGCAGGTCGGAAATTTTCGAAAGCGCTTCAAAACCGTCATTGGCGGTTACCACCTCACAGCCTTCCTTCTTGAGCAGGGTCTCGGCGGTGCGGCGGATGGTCTTCGAGTCATCGATGACCATCACCTTCAGTCCTGCCAGGGAAACTTGATTGTGCTGCTCTTCCATGCGACCCCCGGGTCATTGGGTACTTGTGCATTCTTGCCGGCACCGTCCAGTTGGCACCCGCAGAAGCCTGATGGGCAACCGAGCCGATGCCTCGTGCAGATGTTTAGCCAACGTTGAGAAGACTGTCAAGTAATTACTGTAACAGCTTCAATTGCCGGAGGAATCTTCTCGCGGACATTGATTCGCTATGCTACTACCTTCTGCCCTCAGCGGCATCCCACTTTGCGCCCCATCAATCCCTGACCGACAACCTTCCGCCCTGGCCACCCAGGCCCCGCTTCCAAGGGAAACCCGGCCCGGCAACCAGGCCATCCGAGCAAGCCCGAGACACCGATGTTCTGCACCACAAGGGAACGACCATGACCCCGCTACGCATCGCCTGGCTGACCGACCCGATCGCGTCGATCCGCCCCGGCAAAGACTCCACCGTTGCCATGATGCGCGCCGCCCAGGCCCGCGGCCACCAGCTGTTCCAGGCCG
>JBGSKT010000390.1:0-2159 GCA_041741075.1 Lysobacterales bacterium | reverse complement strand
TGTCTGCACGCGGCCGGCGCCGCGCTCGCTTTCAAGCTGCGCTCCGAGCCGCGGGTCGCGGTCAGCGTGGTCGGCGACGGCGGTTCCAGCAAGACCGATTTCTACGGCGCGATCAATTCGGCCGGCGCCTTCGGCCTGCCCTACGTCGCGGTGATCGTCAACAACCAGTGGGCGATCTCGGTGCCGCGCTCGGCCCAGACCGGGGCCAAGACCCTGGCCCAGAAGGGCATCGCCGCCGGCCTGCCCTGCGTCCAGGCGGACGGCAACGACATCATCGCGGTGATCGCGGTGATGCAAGCGGCGATCGACAACGCCCGCGCCGGCAACGGCGGTTCGGTGGTCGAACTGGTCACCTATCGACTGTCCGACCACACCACCGCCGACGACGCCCGCCGCTACCGCGACGAGGCCGAGGTCAAGGCCGCCTGGGAACGCGACCCGCTGCCGCGACTGCGGCGTTACCTGGAGTCGCAGAAACTCTGGTCCGATGCCCAAGAAACCGAGTGGAAGGCCAAGTGCAGTGCCGAAGTCGATATCGAAGTGAATGCCTACCTGGAAACCCGCGCCCAACCGGTCAGCGCCATGTTCGATTTCGTCTACGCCGACCTGCCGCACGATCTGGCCGAGCAACGCGCGCAGGCGCTGGCCTGGGAGGCGCGCTGACATGGCCGAGCTGACCTTGATCGAAGCGATCACCCAGGCGCTCGCCTACGAGATCAGCCACGACCCGAGCGTGGTCGTGCTGGGCGAGGATGTCGGCGTCAACGGCGGCGTGTTCCGCGCCACTTCCGGCCTGCACGCGCGCTTTGGCTCGGATCGCGTGCTGGATACCCCGCTCGATGAAACCTCGATCGCCGGGCTCGCGGTCGGCATGGCCTTCCAGGGCATGCGCCCGATCGCCGAGGCGCAGTTCGAAGGCTTCATCTATCCGATGATCGACCACATCGTCAGCCACGCCAGCAAGATGCGCAATCGCACCCGTGGCCGCGTCACCTGCCCGCTGGTATTGCGCGCGCCCTGGGGCGGCGGCATCCGTGCGCCCGAGCATCATTCGGAGGCGCCGGAGGCGCTGTTTGCGCACATGCCCGGCCTGCGCGTGGTGATCCCGTCCAGCCCGACCCGCGCCTACGGCCTGCTGCTGGCCGCGATCCGCGACCCGGACCCGGTGATCTTCTTCGAACCGAAGCGCATCTATCGGCAATACAAAGAAGAGGTGCCGGACGATGGCGAGGCGCTGCCGCTCGATGTCTGCTTCGTGCTGCGTGACGGCAGCGATGTCACCCTGGTCACCTGGGGCGCGCACGTCAAGGAATGCCTGGAAGCGGCCGATAAACTGGCCGCGGCCGGGGTCTCGGCCGAGGTGATCGACGTGGCCACGATCAAGCCGCTGGATTTCGCCACCATCCACGAATCGGTGCACAAGACCGGACGCTGCGTGATCGTGCACGAGGCCGCGCGCAGCGGCGGCGTGGGTGCCGAGATCGCCGCACAACTGGCGGAAAAAGCCATGTTCGACCTGCTCGCCCCGGTCGAACGGGTCACCGGCTACGACGTGCCGATGCCGCTGTTCCGCCTGGAAATGAAATACCTGCCGAACGTCGAGCGCATCGTCGCGGCCGTGCGCCGGACCCTGCAGTTCAGTTGAGCGTCGCGCCGCTGATGCCGCCAACATCCGTTCGCCCTGAGCGTAGCCGCGTAGCGGCGAAGTCGAAGGGTTGTCGGGCAGGGTCGAGGCGTTTCGACTTCGGCCCTGCGGGCCTACGCTCAACGCGAACGGTAATTCCTGGCAAAGGCCGCTCAAGTTACAAACAGAATGAAGCACTACACTAGCGCGCACCCCACCAGGACATCGAGCGATGAGCGAGATCAAGACTTTCTTCCTGCCCGACCTCGGCGAAGGCCTGCCCGACGCCGAAATCGTCGAATGGCATGTCGCCGAAGGCGATCTGGTGCATCTCGACGCTGCCCTGGTGTCGATGGAAACCGCCAAGGCGGTGGTCGACGTGCCGAGCCCGTTCTCGGGCAAGGTAATCAAGCTGCACGGCAAGCCCGGCGCGGTGATCGACACCGGCGCGGCCCTGGTCGAGATCGAACTCGACCCGGCCCTGCCGCAGCGCAAGGACGCCGAGGCCACCGGCCATCATCACGCGCCCAAGCCG
>JBGSKT010000389.1:0-4646 GCA_041741075.1 Lysobacterales bacterium | reverse complement strand
CACGCCGCTGTCCGAACTGCGCGCCCGTGCCGCCGACGCCGACCCCCCACGCGGTTTTGGCGAGGCAATCGAGAAAAGTCTGTTTGCTCGGCGGCCGGCGGTTATCGCGGAAGTCAAGAAGGCGTCGCCAAGCCAGGGCGTGATCCGCGCCGATTTCGACCCGGCGGCGATCGCCCGGAGCTATGCCGCGGCCGGTGCCAGCTGCCTGTCGGTGCTGACCGATGTCGATTTCTTTCACGGCAGCGACAGCTACCTCGGCGCCGCCCGCGCGGCCTGCGATCTGCCGGTGCTGCGCAAGGATTTCGTGATCGATCCTTACCAGATCGTCGAGGCGCGCACGCTCGGCGCCGACTGCATCCTGCTGATCGTGGCCGCGCTCGACGAAGTGCAACTGATCGAGTTCGCCGACCTGGCGATGGAGTACGGCATGGATACTCTGGTCGAGGCCCACGACGGCGCCGAGCTGGACCGCGCGCTGGCCACCTCGGCCACCCTGATCGGCATCAACAATCGCAATCTGCGCACCTTCGAGACCTGCCTGGAAACCACCCTCGGCCTGCGCGAGCGCTTCCCCGACGACCGCATCCTGGTCACCGAGAGCGGCATCGGCAACGGCGACGACGTCGCCCGCATGCGCCGCGCCGGGGTGCATTCGTTCCTGGTCGGCGAGGCCTTCATGCGCGCGCCCGATCCGGGCGAAGCGCTGCGCGCTTTGTTCGACTTTTAGCAGCCTGTCCTCCGCCGGCCCTTCGTCACTCTCGGTTCCATCGAAGTCCAAAGGCCAGCGCGCAAGGCGAGCGGTGTTGTCGTCGTTAGGCACCGGCAAGGCCGGGGAACGGCAGTTGCGGGAGCGGCGGCACGTCGCGGAATGGCTTTCGTTTGGCAGTCGCGACATGCCAAAGCTGCCACAACTATTCGAGCGTAAGAACCAGACGCTTGCCGAGGGCGGCAGCGGCGCGATCGAGTGTTTTGAGGGAGGGCCAATGCGTGGGGTCTTCCAGGCGCCTGGCGGCCGGCCAGGAGGTTTCCAGCGCGCGCGCAAGGTCCGATAGGGTTCTGTCGCCACGCGCGAGGCGGAGCAACATGGCGGCCTGGGTCTTGGCGTCCGGCGCAATGTAGTGCGCGCCTTTAATCTTGGGGCTCGGCGCCGGAATGTCCTTGGCGTCGTCCAGGCGCCATGCCAGCATGGCCGAGAGGACTTCCGAAGCGTTGAACAAGGCTTCTTCCTTGGTCTGCCCCTCGGTGAAGGTGTCGGGCAGGTCCACGAACTGAACCAGGAAGGTTCCGTCCGTTTGCGCCGCAACGGTTGCAGGGTATCGAATATCCACGTTTTTACCTCACTTTAGCTTCACGCCAGTCTGGCGCTGTATCGCGGCGAGAAGGCCGACGCCGAGATCGCGCGAGCCGTGAACCGGAACCGGTACGGCTTGGTCGCCCTTGACGAGAATGTGGTGGCTGCCGTGTATGCGGCTGACGGACCAACCTGCGGCCTTGAGTTTCGCGATGACTTCTTTGCCGGTCACGAGCCGCATGATGGATCAAGATTGATCTACGTGCAATTGCGACCGCCGCTGGGCCGGCGGCGGCGTCCCGACCCTTGGACCAGCCCAGGAGTCGCAGACCCACCGACGGCGTCGCCCCGTCTCCCACCCCGGTTCCACTACACTAGTGGCCTTTGCGTGCCGTTCTGGTGCGCCGTTCACTAGGAGAAGCAGGATGTCCGAGCCAGTCTTCACCGCGCCGCCGGGCGGCGCAAAGATCACCATCCGCGATGGCAAGCTGACGGTTCCCAATAACCCGATCATTCCGTTCATCGAGGGCGACGGTACCGGCCCGGATATCTGGCGCGCCGCGGTGCGCGTATTCGACGCGGCGGTAGCCAAGTCCTATGGCGGCAGGCGCAAGATTCACTGGCTGGAGATCTATGCCGGCGAAAAATCCAACAACCAGTTCGGCACCTGGCTGCCGGAATCCTCGGTGCAGGCCGCCCGCGATTACCTGGTCTCGATCAAAGGTCCGCTGACCACGCCGATCGGTGGCGGTATCCGCTCGCTCAATGTGGCGCTGCGGCAGATGCTCGACCTGTACGTGTGTCTGCGCCCGGTGCGCTGGTTCGAAGGCGTGCCGAGCCCGGTCAAGCATCCGGAAAAGGTCGATATGGTGATCTTCCGCGAGAACACCGAGGACATCTATGCCGGCATCGAGTTCGAAGCCGGCAGCGAAGACAACCGCAAGTTCAATGAGCTGCTCAAGACCCACTTTCCGAAAGCTTTCAGCAAGGTGCGCTTTCCGGACAGCTCGGGCTATGGCGTCAAGGCGGTATCCAAAGACGGCACCGAGCGCCTGGTCCGCTCGGCGATCGAATATGCGATTGCCAACCAGCGCAAGTCGGTGACCCTGGTGCACAAGGGCAACATCATGAAGTTCACCGAAGGCGCATTCCGCAATTGGGGCTATGCCCTGGCCGAGCGCGAATTCGCCGATCAGACCTACACCTGGGACCAGTGGGAGCGGACCAAATCCGAACAGGGCGAAGCCGCCGCCAATGCCGAGCAGAAAGCCGCGCTCGCCGCCGGCCGGGTGCTGATCAAGGACGCAATCGCCGACATCACCCTGCAGCAGGTGCTGACCCGCCCGGACGAGTTCGACGTGATCGCCACACTCAATCTCAACGGCGACTACCTGTCCGATGCCCTGGCCGCCCAGGTCGGTGGCATCGGCATCGCGCCCGGCGGCAACATCAATTATCTGACCGGGCACGCAGTGTTCGAAGCCACCCACGGCACCGCGCCCAAGTACGCCAATCAAGACAAGGTCAACCCGGGCTCGCTGGTGCTGTCCGGCGAGATGATGCTGCGTTATCTGGGCTGGACCGAGGCCGCCGACGCGATCATCCGCGCGATGGACAAGGCGATCGGCAACAAGCACGTGACCTACGACTTCGCCCGTCTGATGGAGGGCGCAACCGAGGTCAAGTGTTCCGAGTTTGCCGATGAGCTGATCAAGGCGATGTAAGCCTGGCGGCGGCTTGCAGAAGACGGAGGACAGAGGAAAGCAAGCAAGCGCAGTTGCGGTTGCTCTGACGCCTCTGTCCTCTGGCAGCGACCAGCCGTCGCGCCCACACCCAGCGCCAGCCTGCGGCTTTTGCAGCGGACACCCGTCGATATGCCCGCAATCGTCCTCGCCACCCTGAATGCCCGCTACGCCCATGCGTCCATGGGCCTGCGCTGCCTGCGCGCCAATCTGGGCGAGTGGCGTGAATCCAGCGTGATCGTGGAATTCGTGATCGGCCAGAAGACCGAGGAAATGGTCGAGCAGATTCTGGCGCAGAAGCCGGCTTATCTGGGCCTTGGCGTGTACATCTGGAACGTCACCGAATGCACCCGCCTGGTCGCGCAACTGAAAGTGGTGGCGCCGGAGTTGATCATCATCCTGGGCGGCCCCGAGGTCAGCCACGAAACCAGCGAGCAGCGAGTGTGCCAGCTCGCCGACTACGTGATCAGCGGCTGGGGCGATGTCAGCTTCGCCGCCCTGATCGGGCAATTGCAGGCCGGCACACCGCCGCCAACCAGGCTGATCGCCGGCATCCAGCCACCGCTCGACCGGCTCGCCCTGCCCTACACCGAGTACAGCGATCGGGATCTCGCCGGCCGCCATCTCTATGTCGAGGCCTCGCGCGGTTGTCCATTCAAATGCGCATTCTGCCTGTCGGCCCTGGATCAGACCGCCTGGGCGTTTCCGCTGGCCGAGTTTCTGTCTGCACTGGAGCGGCTGTACCAGCGTGGCGCGCGCCAGTTCAAGTTTGTCGACCGCACCTTCAATCTGAAGGTCGCGAGTTCGGTCGCCATCTTGCAGTTTTTTCTGGACAAGATCGCGGCCACCCCGGACGACCCCCCGTTCGCGCATTTCGAGCTGATCCCCGATCACCTGCCCGAGCGGCTGAAGGCGATGATCCGGCGCTTTCCGCCCGGCACCCTGCAGTTCGAGATCGGCATCCAGAGTTTCAACCCCGAGGTCCAGGCGCTGATTTCCAGGCGTCAGGACAATGCCGCGGCCGCGGCCAATCTGGCCTGGCTGCGCAGCGAAAGCGGAGCGCACTTGCACGTCGATCTGATCGCCGGCCTGCCTGGTGAGGACATCGACAGTTTCGCCGCCGGCTTCGATCGACTGGTTGCGCTGGCCCCGCACGAGATCCAGTTCGGCATACTGAAACGCCTGCGCGGCACGCCGCTGGCGCTGCAGGCAGAACCACTCGGCCTGCGCTTCAGCCCAGACCCACCCTACCCGATCCTGGCCAATCGGCTGATCGACTTTGCGACCATGCAGCGGCTCAACCGCTTCGCGCGCTATTTCGACCTGATCGCCAATTCCGGGCGCTACGCCGCCAGTCTGCCCTGCTTGTTCGGGGCGTCGCCATTCCGGAATTTTCTCGCTTTCTCGGACTGGCTGTACGCCGAAACCAGGCAGACCCATGCTTTCGCCCAGGAACGCCTGGTCGAGCTGGTGTACCGGTACTTGTGCGTACACCAGCAGACCATGCCGGCGACGGCAGCGGCGGCGCTGCTCGCGGATTACCGTGGTAGCGGCGGGCGCAGCCGGCTTTGCTTCGAAGCGGCCGATTCGGTGCTGCCGAAGCCGGCGCCACG